>JAFODX010000013.1 GCA_017380475.1 Clostridia bacterium | reverse complement strand
GGTATTCCGGTACGTGTCGTAGTCGGTAAAAAGCTTGGCGAGGGCATAGTTGAATACAAGGAAAGAAAAATGGAAAATGCAGTTGAAATTGCACTCACAGATGCGGTTTCAAAAGTTACAGAATTTGTAAAAGCGAACATATAATGCGAAGGGTGTCGGATTCCGACACCCTGTTTTATCTATTAGGGAAATTACTACTTATTTAGTGTAATTTCCTAATAGCAAAAAAGTCTACATTTTGAAGTGAGCTACGCGAACGACCGTTATGATAGTGACTTTTTTACATAATATAACATTGACTTATCGGTAAAAATGTAGTATAATAGACGAAGCGAATCGTATTTGCGCTGAAATAAAAAACGAAATGAGTTGAAAAAAGTGAAGAAAATTATAACGGCACTCGTTGCCATTATGATGTGCACAAGTACGGTTATGGCGGCACCAAAGATACCCGACCATAACGGCACAGACCTCGGATTGTTTGAAATAGGCACAAAGAAGCTTAACAAGGCTGTAAAAGGCTACAGCGATATTTTTAAACGTGCAGGGGACCAGTACGGTGTAGACCCGAACATCATTGCAGCAGTGTGTATGCAGGAATCGGGCGGTGTTAATTATCAGTACTATTCAGACGGCACATCACGTCCTGCATGGGGAATTATGCAGATAGAGCATACAAACGAAAAGGCATTTGCGAAATTCGGTCTTGAACGCACAGGCAAGGCGTGGACATTAAACGACAGACTTGACCCGGAAAAAGCAGTGCCGTATGCGGCATATCTGCTTTCAGAAGCACTCTACAGATATGACTATGATTATGCAAAGATGCTTCAGTCGTATAATTTCGGGGAAACAGTACTTAACAGAATACTTGCAGCGTCAGGCGATAACTGGCTTGAGGAACGAAAGAATGCAAAAGACTATGTCAAGAACTGGCCGTATAAGAGCTATGGCGATGCAAAGTATATCGAGCACGTGCTTGCGTATTACAGAAACGACATAGACTATGTAGGTGCAAAGGTTACATTAAACGGCGAGCTTGTAAAGTTTAATGACCAGTATCCAATAATCGAAAATGGTACAACCCTTGTTCCTATACGTGCGGTGAGCGAAATGCTCAATGCAAACGTAAGCTGGGACCAGGCACATGGCATTGCACACGTGAACAAGAGCGGAAGAAATATAGAACTTCATACCGGAACAACAACTGCATATATAGACGGCGAGGAATACGAGCTTGAAGTGAGTGCAGAGGTTGTAAATAACCGTACGCTTGTACCATTGAGGTTTATTGCCGAGGCACTTGATGTCAATGTCATATGGCACGGTGAAAACAGAATGGTAGAGTTAGTGGACAAAGGAAGTATAGTTGCGGAATAAAGAACAGTGAGACAGTGTTACATAGTGGCACTGTCTTTTGTGCAAAAAGGCTAAAAAACGCATAAAAGTTTGTGTACCATTCACACTGTAAAACTTGGTTTAAAAATGATATAATCAAAAGAGCGATTTATTATAAGATATAAACAAGGGGAGGAATAAAAATGGACAAGAAAACTGTATCACAGTTTAAGGGTACCAAAAAGCAGGAACAAGAGCTTCGTGAGTACATAATGAGCGAAAAAGACAATCCGGGTGCATTGATGCCGGTTTTGCAGAAAGCGCAGGAAATTTACGGCTATCTTCCGATTGAAGTTCAGACAATAATAGCTGATATGCTTGGAGTATCACTGAGTGAAGTGTATGGCGTTGCGACTTTCTATGCACAGTTCTCATTAAACCCGAAGGGTGAGCACAGAATCAGCGTGTGTCTCGGAACAGCCTGCTACGTTAAGGGTGCTGATAAAATTCTGGAGGAACTTGAAAGAATACTTGAAATCAAGGTCGGCGAATGTACCCGTGACGGTTTGTTCTCGCTTGATGCCTGCCGTTGTGTAGGTGCTTGCGGTCTTGCACCGGTTATGATGATTGATGAAGATGTATACGGCAGAATTAAGCCCGAAGATGTTGCGGGTATTCTGCAGAAATATGAAAATAAACAGAAAGCGTGAGGTGACAAGTGATGCTTACAATTGAAGAACTTAATAGAATTTATAACAGTAAAAAAGATCTCGTAGCAATGCGTCACCACAGCAACGAAGCACCGAAGAACTGCGAGTACAAGCGTCAGGTGCTTATCTGCGGAGGTACAGGCTGTAACTCTTCAGGCAGTAAGAAGGTTATGGAAGTGCTTCATGACGAGATTGCAAAGAACGGTCTTGAGAGTGAAGTTAAAGTTGTAAGAACCGGTTGTTTCGGTCTTTGTTCACTCGGCCCGATTATGATTGTTTATCCTGAGGGTTCGTTCTATGCACGTGTTACTCCGGACGAGATTCCGCGTATAGTTAAGGAACACTTAAAAGAGGGCAACGTCGTAAAGGAAATGCTTTATGAGGACACAGTTAAAGAGGATGGCTCTGTTATTTCTCTTGACGAAACTGCGTTCTACAAGAAACAGCTTCGTATAGCACTAAGAAACTGTGGTGTTATCGACCCTGAGGATATAGAAGAATACATAGCAACAGGCGGTTATCAGGCACTTGCAAAGGTGTTGACATCAATGTCACAGCAGGATGTCATAGACGAGCTTTTGAAATCAGGACTCCGTGGCCGTGGCGGCGGCGGTTTCCCGACCGGAAGAAAGTGGTCATTTGCAATGGCACAGGATAACGACCAGAAATACGTTTGCTGTAACGCCGATGAGGGTGACCCGGGTGCGTTTATGGACCGTTCAATACTTGAGGGTGACCCACACACAGTATTGGAGGCAATGACAATTGCAGGTTACACAATCGGTGCTAACCAGGGTTATATCTATGTCAGAGCAGAGTACCCCGTTGCAGTTGAAAGATTGAAGATAGCTATTAAGCAGGCTAAAGAACAGGGCTTGCTTGGTGATGATATCCTTGGTACAGGATTCAAGTTTGACATTGAGTTAAGACTTGGTGCAGGTGCGTTTGTCTGCGGTGAGGAAACAGCTCTTATGACATCAATTGAAGGTCACAGAGGTGAGCCGCGTCCGCGTCCGCCGTTCCCGGCAGTTAAGGGTCTTTTCGGCAAGCCGACAATTCTTAACAACGTTGAAACATACGCAAACGTATGCCAGATCATCTTAAACGGTGCTGACTGGTTCTCAGGTTTTGGTACAGAAACATCAAAGGGAACAAAGGTATTCGCTCTTGGCGGTAAGATTACAAATGTTGGTCTTGTTGAAGTTCCGATGGGTACAACACTCCGTGAAATCGTAGAAGAAATCGGCGGCGGTGTTCCGAACGGTAAGAAGTTCAAGGCTGCACAGACAGGTGGTCCGTCAGGAGGATGTATCCCGGCTTGTCATATAGATGTTCCGATTGACTTTGAGCATCTTTCAGCTCTTGGTTCAATGATGGGTTCGGGTGGCCTTATAGTAATGGACGAAGATACCTGTATGGTTGATATTGCAAAGTTCTTCCTTGACTTTACAGTTGATGAGTCATGCGGTAAGTGTACACCGTGCCGTATCGGCACAAAGCGTCTGCACGAGCTTATTGACAAGATTACAAAGGGCGATGCAACTATCGAAGATATAGACCTTATCAAAGAGCTTTGTGAGCATATGAAGTCTGCATCACTTTGTGCATTGGGTCAGACAGCATCAAACCCAGTCGTTTCAACAATGCGTTATTTTGAGGATGAGTATGTTGCACACGTTAAGGACAGAACTTGTCCGGCAGGCGTATGTAAGGACCTTCTGACATACAGCGTTATAGCTGATAAGTGTAAGGGATGTACTCTCTGTAAGAGAAACTGTCCGGTTAATGCAATTTCAGGTGAGGTTAAGATGCCACACGTTATTGACCGCAGCAAGTGTATCAAGTGTGGATTGTGTATGAAGAACTGTAAGTTCGGTGCAATTGAAATAAAGTAAGGAGGCGGAAATAATGGTAAATTTGAAAATTAACGGTATGGACGTAAGTGTGCC
>JAFODX010000162.1 GCA_017380475.1 Clostridia bacterium | reverse complement strand
GGTATCGGCCGGGAGGAGGAGACCTTTGCCGCTTTGTTCAATATTCCTATCACAGGCCCTATTGCCGTGTACACTATACGCATCAGAAGAATTGCCACAAGCCATATCATCTGCTTTTTCTTCGAACCGTAAAACAATCCAAAGCCTACTATCCATAGCACCGACCAATATCCCCAGTCACTGTATTTGCCAAGATGCAACGCTGCAAACATAGCAAGAACCTTTACAAACAGATTGTACTCAGATTTAAGAACCGTCAACAGTGATAATCCAAGGAACAGTGAAAAAATGACATTCCTTGTATGGAACACATCTACAACAAGGGCATTAAAGTTATGCGGTATTGCGCCCCATCTGACATACAGATAATAAGGTATCTGGGATATTGCCGCAAATACAGCCATTCGTATTATATACTTCCCTATGTTCTGTGTTTTATGATAGCCCTCAGCCACAAAGTAGCACATAATTATAATCGTTGCTCTGCCTATAAAACGCATTATGTAGTACACAGACGGAATCGACACAAATATTGATGTATGGTCAATCACCATCGTTAATACTGCCAGCAACTGTAAAACTGATTTGTTAAGACCTTTTACTTTAGTTAATGAGTTTTGCAAAATTGATCCACTCCTTTCGCTATAGCTTCACCTATTTTATCAGTTTCCGTTTTTAATATATTTAAATCAGCTGAATTATCAAAGAAGCCAACTTCCAGATATCCGCACGGAACAGGCGATTTACAGAACGCAATAAGCTCCGGCTCCCACGCTATAGCTCCGTTGCCGTGCAATGACAAAGAAGTCATATCTGCAATATAATCATTACACAGTTTACCAAGTTCATTTGACTGTGATGCATAGCCTGCCCCAATCCATGCCTGATCATACGGATCCTCCGCAGTTATGTAAGCAGTACCTCTGCCACTTCCGCCGGATGCATTTGCGTGTATGCATACAAAAACTTCTGCGTCAGGTGCTTTTGATGCATCATTATCAGGATGGCAATACGACAAACGTTTTGTTATAGACGGATTCTCGTCGTTAGATGTTCTGGTAAGCCGAACCGTATATCCCATTGCCTCAAGATGTTTCTTTGTTGCAAGTGCATTCTGAAGATTTATATCGGGTTCTGTGTTTCTGTCCCCATTCCCTATAGGATACCAACAAGCGCCGTTCGGAGTTACTCTTCCGTTGCATCCGCTGCCTTCACAGTTAACAACAGATGAACCCTTTTTATAATGACGCCACTCACCCCAGGCTCCGGACGTATTCTGTACCCAGCCGTATGTATGTTTTTCATCATCGCTCATAAGTGACGACGGTTTACCGTGTCCGGGATCAATTACTATTATTTTTTGTCCGGTTTTTGTTTCAGTCTGCGGATCCGGAGTCGAACCCGACACCACGGGAATATTGTTTTCTTCAGGAACCACCGTTGCTTCCACAACTTCATCTGTCACTTCCTGCGGTTTTATATTCATCTTTACAATATGGCATATTTCAAAAATTATCGTCAACACAAGAACTGCTATTATGGTTATTTTGATGTAATTTTTAAACATCCTCGTCTACCTCGTTTTTCCTGTTGAACAAGTCCAGTATACCTCCATAGACTTCAGCAGAATTTGTCTTGAAATACTCAGCTATGCGTTCAGCTTCATCACGAGTCCCCGCATAAAGACGCAATGACATTATAAGAAGTTTATCGTCATCATAAAGATTACACTCGGCATTAAACTCATTTTCGTTTATAGGGTCGATTCCAGCCCTCACAGCCTCACGTCTGCGTTTTTCTATGTAGAGTTCTTTAATTGATTTGTCAATCGGCTCACGTATAATAAGCGGTATCTGTGTATAAAAGAAATCAATTACATACCTTCCCTTTTGGGTAAGATCATAAACATAAATCATATCACTTATACGCCTTGCGCTTACGTGTCCTGTTTTCACAAGATTATCAAGCCCAAGTTGTAAATCTGTAAAACTGATCTCACAGTTTTCCTGAACCGTTGTTAAAAGATCTGTGTATGCAAGCGGTTCATCTGCACCTTTTATAGCATACAGTATGATAAACTGTATCATAAGCTCGTCTTCTATTTCACGGCTATAGAGCATTCTATTCATCCTTTTCACCTGTGCATTTCAAAAATAGTTATAATTATATGTATTATAACATATTCAGGCGAAAAAAGATATACTTTTTTTGAAAAAATATATTTTATTTTTATAAACTAAGTATTGACAATCACCCAAAAATCTGTTATAATATATAGCGTTGGTTATCGGGGTGTAGCGCAGCTGGTAGCGCACACGTCTGGGGGGCGTGATGCCGCAGGTTCAAGTCCTGTCACTCCGACCATATTGAGTGTTCATAACGTATGTTACGGACACTCTTTCTTTTTTTGTAACCGGTCCGCAACAGCTAAACAACTCCTTTGGAGTAGCTAAATTAAATTCGCTTTTAGCGTGCATTAGCACATTTATCTCGCCGCAGGCGAATTTAGCTGAAAAAAAGACATTTTTCTTTGTCGAAAAATGTCTTTTTTTCTGGTGTTCCCGGCGGGAATCGAACCCACGGCCTACTGTGTCGGAGACAGTCACTCTATCCTACTGAGCTACGGAAACAAAAATTTACTGCGGAATGGTTTCATTCCGCAGTATGGTTATTTATCTTTTGAAAAAGCTCGGGACATCAATCTCGCTCATACCCGGTCTTAAACGACGCTTGAAGATTGAATCGTCATCATAATCCTCAACTGCTGATGAATATGTCGGCTGACGTCTTTCAAATACCGGTGAAGCTACCGGCTTTACACCTGCATCTGCATTTCTCTTTATTGAACCGTCAAGTCCGGTTGCGATAAGTGTTACCTTAATCTCATCCTTCATTGTTTCATCAACTGCAGTACCAACAATGATAGTTGCCTCATCTGATACCATATCCTTGATGATTGATGAAACCTCACCCATATCAACAAGAGAGAACTCTGTTCCGCCTGTAATATTGAGAAGCACGTTCTCTGCACCTGCAATGCTTGTCTCCAGTAACGGCGACTCGATAGCAGCACGAACAGCATCCTGAGCAGCATTCTCGCCTTTACCAACGCCGATACCCATATGAGCTACGCCGCTGTCCTTCATAATTGTGCGAACATCAGCAAAGTCACAGTTAACAATACCCTTCTGAGTAATAATCTCGATTATACCCTGAACTCCCTGACGAAGTATATCATCAGCAAGCTTAAATGAATCGTTGATCGTTACCTTTTTATCTGCTATCTTAAGTAGCAAATCATTCGGGATAGTTACGATTGAGTCAACACGCTCTGCAAGGTTCTTGATACCTTCTTCTGCGTTTCTCATTCTCTGCGGTCCCTCAAATGCGAATGGTTTTGTTACAACCGCTACTGTAAGTATTCCTGCTGATTTTGCAGCTTCAGCAATTATCGGAGCAGCACCTGTACCTGTTCCGCCACCCATTCCGGCAGTAACAAATACCATGTCTGCGTCCTTAACTATGTTCTTTATTTCATCTTTTGTTTCTTCAGCCGCCTGACGACCAACTTCGGGCTTAGCACCTGCACCAAGTCCGTTTGTAAGCTTTGCACCGATCTGCAGAACTGTTCCTGCCTTTACGTGCGAAAGCTGCTGTGCATCAGAGTTTACACATATAAACTCAGCATTTGTAACACCGGCTTCGATCATTCTGTCAACAGCATTGTTTCCGCCGCCACCGACACCAATTACTTTAATCTTTGCACCTTCGAT
This sequence comes from Clostridia bacterium, assembly GCA_017380475.1. GTDB lineage: Bacteria > Bacillota > Clostridia > UBA1381 > UBA1381 > Ornithomonoglobus. Next base: position 1,612 of record JAFODX010000162.1, on the reverse strand, counting down.
CACAGTGTTATCCTCTAATCCAATAGGCATTGCACTCATTTTTATTATCCTCCTTCGTAGTTTACATACCAATTATGTTCAACAAGGGTATGAACATACACATTTTATTTTACTACCTTTCTTTGGAATATTCAATAGTAAAATTGTACAAATTTAATATTTTTTTTCTATATATTAGTACAATTCAAACATTACGGTTTATATTCCGCCTTACCCGGAACGCTTAAGTCTATTGTACCTATAGAGTTTTCATCAAAAACAGACGTCTTTATGCTTTCAGCAAACAGTTTGATTTTTCTGTCAAGCTGAAGCGAAGAACCACAGATAACATCAAGTCTGTTATCGTAATTAAACGTTATTGATGTGAGATCATCAATGCTTACATATTTAACAAATTCGGTTAAACCTGCTGCCTCAAATGATTTCAAAAGTTCAGAAAGTATTTCCTTTTTCTCTTTTGATTTTATTTGCAAAGTTCCGTTCAGTTCGTACTCTGAAACACTTACACCGCTTATACTGGGCAAAAACTCCTTGTCAAAAACCTCTGCATCATCAACAATCTTCAGTTCAGAGTTGACTATCAGTGTCCTTTTACCGCATAACACGTATCCTGCCGGCAAGCTTTCAACTATTTCTATTTCAACACGTGCCGGAAAAACTGCTTTTGTTACCTCAACATCACTGATCTGAGGTATCTTCTCCATTGCATCTTCAACCTCTGATGTGCTTGTACCGAAAAGGTTTCTGCCAATCAGATACCCTACTTCCTTGTTTATTATATCCTTTGTAACTTTCTCATTTCCGCTGAACCGTATCTCTCTGATATCAAAAAGCGGGGTCATAAACAGCAACACAATTGTCATAACAAGAGCAAGTCCAAGTCCCACAACGGCTTTCATACGCTGTTTTCTTACACGCTCATTTTTACGTTTCTTCTCAATTTTTCTGTGTCTATCAGTTTCAGTCAGGTCCGGATAGAGCTTGATTATTTTTTCTTTATTTCTCTCCTCAGCTCGTTTTACCGGACGCATACCGTAACCCGAATCAGCACCACCGTGCCGTTGCTTTTCACGGTCCGGTGATGCCTTTTTATTTGTTTTATTAAGTTTTTCAGTCTTGGTATTCTCGTGTTTTTTATCCATTTTATCACCTTACTGAATATGTATTCTTTTAATTTTTGCACCGCATTTTGAGAGGTTACCCTCTATATTCTGATATCCTCTGTCAATAAATTCAATTCCTGATATCTCTGTTCTTCCCTCTGCATTAAGTCCTGCCATAACAAGAGCCGCACCGCCACGCAATTCGTATGCCTCAACATTCGCACCGTGAAGTCTTTTTACGCCTCGCACAACAGCACTTCTGCCCTCTACTTTTATATCAGCACCCATCCTGACAAGCTCATCAACGTGTCTGAATCTGTTCTCAAACATATTTTCAACAAACACGCTTGTTCCTTGTGCAACTGATGCCAACGCCATAAACGGCGACTGTATATCAGTTGCAAAGCCCGGATACGGCATTGTCTTGATTATATGGATGTTCTTGATTTTGTCGCAACTCTTCAAATAAATATCATTATCATTGATATGGATTTTTGCACCCATCTCAT
>JAFODX010000161.1 GCA_017380475.1 Clostridia bacterium | reverse complement strand
GTCTGCTGTTTTCCTGATTCATCAAGATATTTAAGTCCCAGAGCATCTGAATACTTTGTGCCGAGCTTAAAGATATGACCAACCTCTATACCCTGCTCTGACTTGATTGTACCGCCACATTTCGGACACTTATCGCCTGTTACAACTACACGGATATCCGCAACAACATCAGGTGTGAAATCTCTGCCCATATTCACGTTCTTGTAGTGCATATCTGTTTCGTTAGCACCTACAACGAAGTTCTTCATAAGCTCAACTTCTTTATCTGCATATACCGGAATTCCCAAATCAACCGGACCTGCAAAACCGACCTGAGCACGTGTTATTTCACGCACGATTGCAGGCTCGGCAAGCTCTAAATCATCAGTACAGCCAACAAGGTTCTTGAGTTTAACCTCGTTTACGTCACGGTCACCTCTTACCATTGCCGCAATGTACTTATCATCCGCTTTGTATATAATTGTCTTTGCAAAATTAGTTGCACTCATTCCAAGTGACTCAACAAGCTCGTCAATTGTGTGTGCATTGGGAGTTTCAATTTTCTCCATCAGAAGGTCGCCCTCTATCTGAGGAACAGCTTCAGGGATACACTCACACTTTTCATAGTTTGCCGCATAACCGCACTTATCACAGTATGCGATACCGTCCTCACCTACAGGTGACTTTACCATAAACTCCTGCGAACCGCTTCCGCCCATAGCACCGCTGTCTGCGTCAACTACTGTAAAGTCGAGTCCGAGACGTGTGAAGATGCGGTTATATGCATCATACATCTTCTGATATGACTCATCGAGTCCTTTCTGGTCAAGGTCAAAGCTGTAAGCATCCTTCATAACGAACTCACGGCTTCTTATAACACCGAATCTCGGTCTGCCCTCGTCACGGTACTTTGTCTGAATCTGATACAAGGTCATTGGATATTCCTTGTATGACTTTACGTTATCAATTACGCACTGTGTGAAAAGTTCCTCGTGTGTAGGTCCGAGACAGAAATCACGCTCGCCACGGTCCTTGAGCTTAAACATGCTCGGTCCGAAAACTTCCCATCTGCCCGATGCCTGATATGCTTCCGCCGGCAATAATGCTGACATCAAAAGCTCCTGTGCACCTGCTCTGTCCATTTCCTCGCGTACTATTTCTTCTACCTTTTTGAGTGTTCTTAAACCCAGGGGAAGGTATGAATATATACCTGCTGCAAGCTTTCTTATCATACCTGCACGAAGCATAAGTCTGTGGCTTGCTATTTCAGCCTCTGCCGGTACTTCTCTCAAAGTAGGCATAAGTAAATTCGACATTTTCATAATATTGGTCTCCTCTTCATCTATAGTAGGTCTTCGTTAAATTTCCGTATTTTGCACGTTTGCGCTCACTTGAGTATGTGTATACACGGCGTTCGCGCATCCGCACAACCTGCGAAAATTTTCCTCAGACTTGTTTTAATACTTTTCACCCTTTATGAGTGTACCTATTCCTGTCTTTGTAAATATTTCAAGTAACAAACAGTGCGGAACACGACCGTCAATGATATGAACGCCTGTTACACCGTCGTGAATTGCTTCAACACAGCCCTGAACCTTCGGTATCATACCGCCGTTTATTGTGCCGTCCTCTATCATTTCGTCGATGCCATTCGGGTCAGTTTCATATATAACCTCACCATTCTTATCCTTAATGCCCTCTACATCGGTAAGAAGGATAAGCTTTTCAGCCTCAACAGCCGCTGCAACTGCAGCTGCAACCGTGTCGGCATTTACGTTGTAGCTGTTACCCTCGCTGTCTGTACCAATCGGAGCGATAACCGGAATCCACTGGTCTTTATATAAATGGTCAAGCACTTCGGTATTCACCTTGGTAATCTTACCTACAAATCCGATGTCAACTTCTTCACCCTCGACAACAGTCTTCTGTTTCTCACACTCAATAAACGATGCATCAATACCGCTAAGACCGACAGCTCGTCCACCGTGTTTGTTTATCAGTGCAACAATCTCCTTGTTTGTCTTACCGATAAGTACCTGCTGGGCAACCTTAACTGTTTCTTCGTCCGTTACACGCAAGCCGTTTATAAACTTACTCTGTACGCCTTTCTCATTCAAGGCTTTGGAGATATCCGGACCGCCGCCGTGAACAACAACAGGATTGAGTCCGATAAATTTAAGAAGAATTATATCCTCTATAACCGAATTTTTCAAATCCTCATTTATCATTGCGTTGCCGCCGTATTTTACGACTACGGTTTTACCCGAAAACTTCTGCATATACGGCAATGCGTCAATGAGTATCTGTGCCTTTTTGATTAGTGCTTCCATATTTATTCCTTTCTCGTTTTGCAATCAGTGTTTGATGAGAATGCATTTTGAGTCATTCGAAGTAAATACTGATTGCAAATGTATAAAATTATAAATAGAATCCTGCGTTATTTATACCTGTCTTTTCATCAAGCCCGAACATAATATTCATATTCTGAACCGCCTGGCCTGCCGCACCTTTGTAAAGGTTATCAATTGCAGAAACTATAACTGCACGGTTAAGTCTTTCATCAACAACCACACCTATGTCTACAAAGTTTGAACCGGCAACGTGCTTTGTTTCGGGCAGTTTTCCTGCATCCTTGACACGTACAAAATACTCGTTTTTATAGAACTCCTTGTATGTATTCACAAGCTCCTCTGTTGTACACGGCTTTGTGAGATTTACATATATTGTTGAAAGTATTCCTCTCTTCTGCGGAATAAGATGCGGAGTAAATGAAATCATAATCTCCTCGCCTGCGGCCTTTGAAAGTTCCTGTTCGATTTCTGATGTGTGTCGATGAGTTGCAACCTTGTACGCTTTTGTATTCTCTGTGCATTCACAGAAATGTGTACCAAGGCTCAGACCTCTGCCAGCTCCCGTAACACCTGATTTTGCATCAACAATTATATTTTTGCTCTCACCAAGTCCCGATGCCAGAACCGGATATGCACCAAGTATTGAACAGGTTGTGTAACAACCCGGATTACCTACAAGACGTGCATCCTTAACCTTGTCACGGTAAAGCTCGCAAAGTCCGTAAACAGATTCTTTTAAAAGCTCGGGTGATGAGTGTTCACCGCCGTACCACTTTTCATATACCTTTATATCATCATATCTGAAGTCACCGCTTAAGTCTATCACCTTCAGACCTTTTTCTATAAGTGACGGGATTACATCCTTTGATGCACCGTGCGGCAAAGCAGTAAATGCTACATCACACTGTGCCACCTTTTCCAT
>JAFODX010000160.1 GCA_017380475.1 Clostridia bacterium | reverse complement strand
TAAGAGGAAGCATAATTTTGCCGTGAGCGCCTTTGTTGCCTACAACATTTAAAAGGCTCAGGCAAACATCATTAATGCCATATTCACCATTCATAAGAGTTGATACGGTAAGGGTTGTATCAATTCCACTCAAAAGACACTTGCATATATGGCAAACCGATACAGAAACTGCATAGAATGTTGCGCCCTTTCGCTGAATAACTCTTGCACCGGATTTTCGAACATAATTTTCAACATCAACCTTGTTCAATTCCGGATAAGCAATATCAGTACGGACAGCATTTGCATAGCTTTCAACAGGAACATTTGAAATGTTTGCAATTGACCACGGAACAAAACCACTGTCACCGTGTTCACCAAGCATATACGCATGCACATTCTTTTGGTTTACAGAATAACATTCTGCAAGTCTTGCTCTGAGTCTTGCAGTATCAAGGATAGTTCCTGAACCGATTACTCTTTCCTGCGGAAGTCCTGTATGTTTTAAGAAAACGTATGTAAGAATATCTACAGGATTACTTACGATAACGTATGTAGCTTCAGGCGCAACAGGCACAATCCTGTCTGCAATACTCTTTATAATGTCAACATTTGTCTGTGTAAGATCGAGTCTTGACTGTCCTGCCTTTCTTGCCATTCCTGATGTTATAACAATAATGTCAGAGCCTTTTGCATCAGCATACGAGCCCGCATAAACATTTGCAGGAGAACAGAAAGGAACACCCTGTCTGATATCCAAAGCCTCACCAAGTGCTTTTTCCTCATTAATGTCGATCATAACAACATCTGATGCCAGTCCCATAGTAGTGATAGTGTACGCTATCGTAGCTCCTACATTACCCGAACCAATTACCGTAATTTTATTCATATTTTTCCTCACCTTCTGAAAATCTTTTTCGCTTTGTTTTTTATTTTATAACAGATACAGCATCTGTAATTGTCTTCTCAAATGCTTCTCTTCCGTATTTATCGACTTCGGCTTTGTTTTTTTCTCCGTGAGTCAGGCATCCTGCACCGCCGATACAACCGCCGATACAAGCCATACCTTCAATAAAATTAGCATCCAGAACATTTTTGCTCTTTTTAAGGAGTGCCACTCTGCACGCTTCAATACCGTCACACGGAATCGCCTTAAGGTCAAAATCAATGCCCTGTTCCTTCAGCCCTTGTGCTACCGCATCAGACAAACCGCCTGAACGTGCAAATATTCTTCCGAAATACGATGCGTTGTCCAGAACATCTTCTTCAAGAGCTGTAATATCTATATCCTTACTGTCATAAAGTGCCTGTAGCTCTTCAAAAGTAAGAACTGCGTCTACATAGTCTTTTACTTCATCACGTTGTGCCTCGGCTTTTTTTGCCGTACACGGTCCGATAAATACGACCTTTGAACCCGGATCGGTTTCTTTTATGTATTTTGCAAGCGTCGCCATTGGTGACAGATTATGCGAAATATACTGTACCAGCTCAGGGAATGCCGTTTTTACATATGTCACAAATGCCGGACAGCAGGAGCTTGTCAAAAATCCTTTTTCGCTGAGCTCTTTTGATTCTGACTGAGCAACCATATCTGCGCCCAGAGCCGCTTCAACTACAGTGTAAAAACCAAGTTCTTTTAAACCTTTAATCACCTGACCAAGCTTTGCGTATGTGAACTGGCTCGAAATAGACGGAGCAACCATTGCATAGACCTTATACTTTTTATTGCCGTCGCTGTTGTTTATAAACTCTATGGCATCTAAAATATACGACTTATCCATAATCGCACCAAACGGGCACTGATATACACACGCACCGCAGGCGATACATTTACTGTTATCAATCGCTGCCGCATTATCCTCGTTTATTGAAATCGCTTTTATCTTACAGGCGTTCTGACAGGGACGTTTGCGGTTTACAATCGCAGAATACGGACAGACCTTTGCACACAATCCACATTCCACACATTTTGTTTTATCAATATGTGCTACGTGGTTTGAGTCGAACGTTATAGCACCTTTTTTGCAGACATCTTCGCATCGGTGTGCAAGACAGCCTCTGCAGGATTCTGTTACAACGTGTCCTGCGGACGGACATTCATCACACGCAATGTCAATGACCTCAATGACATTCGGATTTTCCTTGTCTCCGCCCATAACCAGCTTTATCCGCTGTTCGAGAATCGCCCGTTCCTTATAAACACAGCAACGCATAGTCGGGGTACTTCCCGGAACAATTATTTCAGGGATTTTCAATACGTTTTCAAGCAGAGTACCGTTCCACGCATAACGTGCAACTTCACGCAACACTTTGTATTTCAAGTGCTGTACTTTTGTGTCAAATTTCCTCATATCTCACTCCCCTTAAAAATAACTTACTTTAATTCGCTTGCCCATTGTTACAAGACTTTTTGAAAGTTCTTCAACAAGATTCATTTTTATGCTGAAGTTTATCGGCAGATCAGGGTTCTGATGTGCCGGATTTATAGCTCTGCCGACATAGAAGTTTATATCGGTTGCTTCCTCAAACAACAACTGGCAAATAAGCGATGCACCGTCACGGTTATAGCTCCAGTGCTCATACTTTTCGTTTTCACCCAGGTAATCCTTTGCATATTCGAGTACCCGGTTTACCGTTATAACACCCTCTGTAACAAGGTCAACTCCATCAATATGAGCAATGGGCGGAATATCGGATTTTTCAAAACTCAGGCTCGCAGTAAGCGGCTTACCGAGATATTTGGCTGCAATAGATGATGTTGTTCCGCCACATATGATATGCTTGCCCTCCTTTGAGAAGAACAAAGACATCATACGGTCACAATCATCCCTGTTTGACGGCGGACCGAACAAAATATTCATCGGTTCACGCTTTCTTATTTTTATAATGCACGCAGTTGCGTCATCTCCCGGCTGATAGCCATAGAGCTTATCACACTCATCAAC
>JAFODX010000159.1 GCA_017380475.1 Clostridia bacterium | reverse complement strand
GTTGGGCTGAGCCCTGACCTACTGTGATGATTCCAAGTTTAACATTGTTTGCTTTGCAATACTCGGATAAAGTGGAGATTGGTAATATGTCCTTTGATGTTTTGCTGAACCGTATCACCTCATCATTACTGTCAAAAGCAGCAATGATTTTGATACCAAATTCCTCGAAGCCATTGTAATCCAAAAGAGCCCGTCCAAGCTTTCCTGCTCCTACCAAGACCGCAGAGGTTATGCTGTTCGAACCAAGGGTGTCTTCGAGTCTTTTGATTAAGTCGCTTGATTCATAACCGACCTTCGGTTTCCCGGCTCCGCTTACGGAAGCCAAATCCTTTCTTACCTGAACCTCGCCGAGAGACAGTGCTTTTGCAATTGTAGTTGCTGAGATACTGGTCGTTTCGGAACTCTCAATTTGTTTTAGATAGTTCAGATATAGAGGAAGTCGTCCGAGTGTCGCTCTGGTTATTTGATTTGCTTTCATGGTTTCTATCAGACCTCCTTGCCGACTTCGTTAATATTTTAACACACGTTTCCCGTCTTGTGAATAATCAAATTGTTATATTGGTAATATCAGTATCGATATAACGTATAACGATTACACTGTATACAAAAAAACACAGCGTTTTTGTGTAAAAGCAACAAAGCCGCTGTGTTTATCTAATCTGTTTAAAATATATAATAGGGGGTGCCTATGCTATGCAGTTTTATTGTTTCAAAGCCTCATCAATTGCTTTTGCTGCAGTTTTACCTGCGCCCATAGCCGATATGACCGTAGCCGCACCGGTAACAGCATCACCGCCTGCATATACTGCATTTCTCGATGTAAGACCATCTTCATTGACAACAATACCGCCCCAGCGATTTACTTCAAGTCCTTCGGTTGTTGACTTAATAAGAGGATTGGGTGAGGTGCCAATAGACATAATTACCGTGTCTACGTCAATTGTAAACTCACTGTCCGGAACCTCGACAGGACGTCTTCTTCCTTTCTCATCAGGCTCACCGAGCTCCATTCTGATGCATTTCATTCCGGTAACAAATCCGTTCTTGGGATCTCTTGCATCATCAGGGTTATTATATCCAAAAATTTCGGTGGGGTTGCAGAGAAGCATAAACTCTATACCTTCTTCGATTGCGTGCTCAACCTCTTCGCGTCTTGCGGGAAGCTCTTCCATTGAACGGCGGTAAACAATATATACTTTTTCCGCACCAAGTCTGAGAGCCGTTCTTGCGGCATCCATAGCAACGTTTCCGCCGCCGACGACCGCAACCTTGCCACCCTTCATAATAGGAGTTTCGGGGTTATCAAGATAAGATTTCATCAGATTGCTTCTCGTAAGGAACTCGTTTGCGGAATATACTCCGCAGAGTGCTTCTCCGGGAATACCCATAAAGTTAGGGAGTCCTGCACCCGAACCTACAAATACTGCTTCGTATCCCGCTTCAAACAATTCGTCAATTGTCAAAGTCTTACCTATAACAACATTGGTCTCTATCTTTACTCCGAGCTTTTCAAGAGTTTCGACTTCTTTCGCTACTATCTTCTTGGGAAGACGGAATTCGGGAATACCGTACACAAGAACACCTCCGGCTGTGTGGAGAGCCTCAAAGACGGTTACATCATATCCTTTTTTTGCAAGGTCACCTGCACAGGTAAGACCGGAAGGACCAGAACCGACAACAGCAACTTTGTGACCGTTGCTCTCGGGTTTTACGGGTTCTTCTGTGCAAAATGTGTTGTGCCAGTCGGCAACAAAACGCTCAAGTCTGCCGATACCAACACTTTCACCCTTGATACCGCGTACACATTTTGATTCACACTGAGACTCCTGGGGACATACTCTTCCGCACACAGCAGGAAGCGAGGATGATTTTGTAATTATCTGATATGCTTCTTCAAATTCACCTTCCTTGATTTTGGTTATAAATTCGGGAATGTGAATTTTGACGGGGCAACCATCAACGCAAGGCATGTTTTTGCAGTTTAAGCATCTGTTTGCCTCATCTATCGCCTGCTCTTCACTGTAGCCAAGTGCAACTTCATCAAAGTTTTTGCCTCTTGCAACGGGGTCTTGTGTGGGCATCTCGTTTCTTTTAAGACTCATATTTGCCATCTTACTGTACCTCCTTATTAAAGAGATTGCAGGTTTCCTCATATGCGTGACGCTCAAAACCGCTGTACATTCTGCCTCTCGACATGGCTTCGTCAAAGTCAATCTCATAGCCGTTAAAGTCAGGACCGTCAACACAAGCGAATTTTGTCACCTTCTTGCCGTCCACATTCAGAGTAAGTCTACATCCGCCGCACATACCCGTACCATCTATCATAATGGGGTTCATAGAGGCTGTTACGGGAGTACCAAAGGGCTTTGCTGTGGCTACTACGAACTTCATCATAACAAGCGGACCTATGGTGATGATCATATCAAACTTCTCGCCCGCTTCAAGCATTTCTTTGAGTGGAACTGTTACGTTTCCGTGTTCCCCATAAGAGCCGTCGTCGGTCATAATTCTGATAGTATTCGAGCACGCTCTAAACTCATTTTCAAGTATAAGAAGATCCTTGTTTCTGAAACCGATAATGCTTGTAACGTCAGCACCCATTTCATGAAGAGCCTCGGCAACAGGCAATGCAATTGCACAACCTACGCCGCCACCCACGATGCAAACCTTTTTAAGTCCATCAAGATGTGTTGCCACACCAAGAGGACCTACAAAATCCTGAATACATTCTCCGGCTTCCTTATACGAAAGTTTTTTGGTTGTAGAACCTACTACCTGAAAAATGATTTTAACAGTTCCGTCATTTTTATTTACTCCGGCAACAGTAAGAGGAATACGTTCTCCTTCCTCATCTACCCTCAAAATAATGAACTGACCGGGTTTTGCTTTGTTTGCCACAAGCGGAGCATCTATTAAAAGCTGAATTACTGTAGGATTCAGTATCTTTTTTTCAACTATTTTATACATTGTTTTTCTCCATTCATCAAAAGGCGGCTACCGGAAAACCGGTAACCGCCTTTTCAAATATTTACGGTTAACCCGTTATTAGAAATCAACTTCTGTATCGTAGTAGCAGCACTTAAGAAGCTTTTCCATTTCTTCCACAGAAATCTTTCTGGGGTTAGAGCCTGTGCAAGCATCTGCAACTGCATTCTTTGCGATTTCAGGAAGTCTTTCAAGGAATACGTTTTCAGGAACAAAGCCCTGTTCGCAAGGCATGCTGTCGAGTCCGTAGTTCTTGATGCACTGAGGAATGTTAAGAGCATCGTTCATACCACGGAGGTAAGAGATAAGGTTTGCAACCTTTTCGTCATCGTTAGCACCGCCGAGTCCCATGTAATCAGCGATTACACCGTAACGCTTCTTTGCGGTCTTGTCCTTTGCGTTGAAGGCGATAACCTTGTGAAGGTACATCGCGTTAGCTGCGCCGTGAATGATCTGTGCGCCGAGATCCTCGTATACAGC
>JAFODX010000158.1 GCA_017380475.1 Clostridia bacterium | reverse complement strand
TTAAAATCCTTTTCTATCTGCTTTTTGGACATAGCTATGACAATGGGGCGTCCGTGAGGACAGGTATTGATGTTTTCGAGTCTGAATACCTTACCCACCAGTTTTTCCATCTCAATTTCACTTATTTTCATATTCGCCTTTATTGCGGCTTTACATGAAATGGTATACAAAAGACGTTCTTTCTTTTCGCTGATAATGTCGTTTTTCATTTCCTCCATCTGCGAAAGAAGTTCCATAACCAATGTTTCACCGTCGCTCCAGCTTATATCGCCGGGAATAGCTGTAAGAACCAACGTTTCATCTGAAAGCGACGCTTCAAATCCGAACTCTTTTAACTGTGATTTATTATTTTCATAAACCTCAATCTCATTCGGGCTGAGCTTTATTTCAATTGGCTCCATTATCATCTGAGGCATTATTCCCGTGTTTTTGAGTTCTTCCTTTAATGCTTCAAAATTCAGACGCTCATGTGCTGCGTGTTGGTCTATCATAAGCAGATTATCGTCTTTTTCAACAAGAATATAAGAATCAAAAATCTGTCCCACAACTCTGAAATAACCGTCACTAAACAAGCTGTCATTTTTTTGAGGTTGAGGTTTGGCTTTTTCTCTGACCTCTTCAGTATAAACATTTTTAAGGTACGTACGCCAGTCCTCCATTGCCGGTTCATTCGGTTCAGTTTTGACCGGGCCGGCTTTCGGATCAGACTTCACACCCATCCCTTCACTGCCTTTTTTGGAATGCTCAATTGCATAATCAAGCATCGCAAGACTTTCAAAACGGTATCCACCAACATTTCCCCGTTCATTTTCAGGCTCAGCTTTCATCTCCTGCTTTTGCGGAGCAACTGTAACCTCAGGCTTCTCTTCAATCGCCGGCACTGCCGGCTCTGCTTTTTCTGCAGGTGTTACAGTAGTTGTTTCTGACGCTTCTTTTAGTTTTGCCTCACGCAGTTTCTGTTCGAATAATGCTTCAAGATTAGCTTGTTCATATTGTGGCTCTTCCTTTTTGGTTTCACCTGTGCTTCGCTCTACCTGTGGAACATTAGGCAACGCATACAGCGCCGATTTAACTGCATGATATACCGCCTGATAAATTTCCTGCTCGTTTGAAAATTTACACTCAAGCTTCGTAGGATGTACGTTTATATCAACAGTTTCCGCAGGAATCTCAATATTCAATATCGCAGCCGGAAACTTTGAAACCATTATCTGGGTCTTGTACGCCTCTTCAAGAGCACGTATCATTATACCGCTTTTTATATATCTTTTGTTTACAAGAAATGTTTCATACGCACGGTTCGGTCGGCAAAGTGTACCCTTGCCCGCAAGTCCCTTTATGCGTATGCCGTTATATTCATAGTCAACCTCAAGCATATTCTTTGCATAATCTTTACCGTATACAGAATATACCGCATTCACAAGATTATTATCTCCTGCAGAGAAAAGAACCTCTTTTCCGTCACGTATCAGTTTGAATGATATTTCAGGATGTGCGAAAATGTAGCGTGAGAATATATCCGAAATATATCCGCCCTCTGTTGCACCTTTTTTCAAAAATTTCTTACGTGCAGGTGTGTTATAGAACAAATCCGATACTTCTATTACAGTACCGTCGGGTACACCGCTCTCAGCTGACGATAAAATCTCGCCGCCCTCACAGCTGACACATATTCCCATATCCATATCTCTTTTTTTGGTGTATAGCTTTACCTTTGATACTGCACCGATACTCGAAAGTGCCTCACCACGAAAACCCAGTGTGTAAATAGCATTAAGATCATCGCCTGTTTTGATTTTACTTGTTGCATGACGAAGAAAGCATATCTTTGCATCCTCTTCGCTCATACCTGAGCCATTGTCGGTTACTCTGATATACGACACGCCTCCGTCCTTAATCTCTACAGTTATAACATTCGCACCGGCGTCTATACTGTTTTCGAGCAATTCTTTAACAATACTTAACGGACGCTCAACAACCTCACCTGCGGCAATTTTGTTTGATACGTCTGTATCGAGAATATGTATAAGTCCCATACGGCTTCCTTTCTCCTGTACAAGGATTTTTAAACATCTGTTTCCTTGGCTTTGTTTGATAACTGATACAACTTATTCATTGCATCTATTGCAGTCATTGTTGTGACATCAATGGTTTTAAGTTCCTCCAATATCTCTCTGCCTGCAATATCCTCAAAGCCAATCTGATTTGTATCAATTTCAATTGACTTGTTCTGTTTTTTGTACAGCATAGCCTCGTCATTCTCGACTATGCCCTTTAATATTTCTTTTGCTCTTTTGATAACAGCATCAGGTACTCCTGCTAATGCTGCAACCTCAATACCATAGCTTTCATCCGCACCGCCACGGACAATACGGCGTAAGAATGTTATCTTGTCGCCCTGCTTATTAACGGCAACACGGTAATTCTTTATGCCGTCCATACGGTCCTCAAGCTCGGTCATTTCATGATAATGGGTTGCAAACATAGTTTTCGCACCGATTGCACGTTTGTTATTTATATATTCTGCAACCGCCCACGCAATCGAGAGTCCGTCAAACGTACTCGTACCTCTGCCTATTTCGTCAAGTATAATAAGCGAATTCTTTGTAGCATTTTTTAAAATGTTGCTTACTTCACTCATCTCAACCATAAATGTACTCTGCCCCGATGCAATATCATCACTTGCCCCGACACGTGTAAATATACGGTCAACTACACTGATTTTTGCAGATTTTGCAGGCACGAAACTGCCTATCTGTGCCATAAGCGTGATAACGGCAGTCTGACGCATGTATGTTGATTTACCTGCCATATTCGGTCCGGTTATGATTAACATTCTTGAATCATCCGTATCAAGGTATGTATCATTCGGCACAAAAATAGTTTTGTCTGAAAGCTTTTCAACAACCGGATGGCGTCCGTCTTTTATGTCAATTGTACCGTCAGTTGTCACTTCAGGCATTACGTAGTTATTCTTATATGCAACAGTTGCAAGCGAGCACAAAACGTCCGTTACCGAAATAACATTTGCCATACGTTTCAGTCTTTCTGTAGCTTCAAATACAATGTCACACACTCCGTTGAATAATTCGATTTCAAGCGCTGTCAGACGCTCAGCCGCACCAAGGATAGTGTTTTCTATTTCCTTTAACTGCGGTGTTATATAACGCTCCGCATTTGTAAGTGTCTGTTTGCGGATATAGTCTTCGGGCACTTTATCCTTATATGAGTTTGTAACCTCAATATAGTATCCGAAAACTCTGTTATATCCTGTCCTTAACTTTGGTATACCTGTTCTTTCACGTTCTTCCTCTTCAAGCTTTTCAAGCCAGCCTGTTCCGTTTTCACGTGCATTGCGAAGCATATCCGCCTCTTCGTTATACCCTTCCTTTATCATTCCGCCATCACGTGTTATTGATGTTGCCTTATCCTCATCAATAGCAGAATCTATAAGCTTATAAATATCGTCAAGTATATCGAAATCCTTTACAAGATTTGTGAAAACTGCAGATTTAAGTCCTGAAAGCTTATATTCAAGTTCAGGTAATTGCTTTAACGTATATTTTAATGAAACAAGGTCTTTCGGGGTTACTGATTTTAACGCAACACGGCTTATAATTCTTGAAATATCATATGTTGCCGACAGTATTTCGCCAAGCTCGTCACGGAGCATTGCATCACCCACAAGCTCCTTTACCGCATACAGTCGCTTATTGATATCAATCGGATTTATAAGCGGTCTTTCAAGCCATCTCTGTAGCATTCGTCTGCCCATTGCGGTTTTAGTCTTGTCTATTACCCAGAAAATACTGCCTTTTTTTGCTTTGTCTCGCATTGTTTCCGAAATTTCAAGATTGCGGCGTGTCGCATAATCAAGCTCCATATAGCTCTCAATATCGTACACGTTGAGCTTATTTATATAGCCTATATCCGTCTTTCTCGCATACAGAATATATGCAAGTGCCGCCGATACTGCCTCTACAGCACCCGGTTTAGTGTCAAGTCCAAGCTCTGCAAGACTCTTCCCGAACTGCGTTTCAACCGTGCCTTCAGCATCATCACAGAAAATTTCGCTCCGGTATTCTACCTTTACCTTAAGTGTCTTTTCAATCGCTTCGGCAAGGTCTTTTTTTAAAGTGTCGTTTACTATAATCTCTTTTGGTGCATAGCCTGCAAGCTCGTCAATCACGTGCGCTTCATTCATAAATGATGTTGCAAGCATTTCTCCTGTTGATGTTTCTGCTGCCGCAAGTCCGAAACCAAGTTCGTTCTGATACAGGACAACAAGGTAGTTGTTCCTGCCCTCCTGCAAAATCGCCTCACTGACGGTTGTTCCGGGTGTTATAACACGTATAACATCACGTTCAACCATACCCTTTGACTCTTTAGGGTCACTTACCTGCTCACAGATTGCAACCTTATATCCCAAGGTTATCAGCTTTGATAT
>JAFODX010000157.1 GCA_017380475.1 Clostridia bacterium | reverse complement strand
GCACTCGCTATGCGTATCTTAGACAATAAGGCAACGGTTTCGGGAATGTACTACAGTATGGTTCATAATAACTTCCCTACAATTGATGTTACAAGCAGAGAGTCTACGGCTATAACTGCACTAAAAAAGAATACTACATATAATGGTATTACGTTTGTCGGCGATGATAAAAATACAGTTATACCGGATGATGAAAAAAACAGAATAGAAACCGAACTTTCAAGAAGCGAGGGTTCACTCTTCTTCCCCGGGAGGTCGGACGAATTCGGGTACAGCAAATATGTACGAACACGGCCTGAAGGTGAGTGGCTTATGGAAAAAGTGCGTGACAATATAATTTCTGCCGACCGGAGTATCCGTGACGGCAATATCACTATGTCACCTCTTTCAAGGGGACAGAAACACGCTTGTACTTACTGTGCATACTCTGATGTATGTAAGTTTGACGAAAACATTAAAGAAGAACGAAGCATTGCAGAAAAAGACAGTGAAATTTGGGAAATTGCAGAGGAGGAATTATAATGGGTTGGACTATTGACCAGAAAAAAGCCATAGATACCGACACAGGTTCGGGCAATCTCCTTGTTTCTGCTGCAGCAGGTTCAGGTAAAACCGCAGTTTTGGTTGAGCGTGTGCTCGAAAAGATATTAAACGGCAAATCAACCGTTGACAGACTTCTCATTGTTACCTTTACAGAAGCCGCAGCGTCAGAAATGCGTCAGAAGATAATTAAAAGACTTGCAGAGTATATCCAGAGCGCCGTCTCAGATGAGGGACATAAAAACCTTATAAAAGAACAGCTTCGTCTTGCTCAGACTGCTGATATTATGACAATTGACGGGTTCTGTTCAAAGGTAGTGCTTAATAACTTCCACACGCTCGGTATCGACCCGAATATTCAGATTTGTGACGATGCAATGTCTGTCTTTTTGTCAAAAGAAGCTATTGCCACACTTTTTAACCGTATATATAAATCGGACGATGCCGATATAAAGTCACGTTTCAAACGGCTTACGGACTACTATGCAAAAGACCGCAACAACGACGCACTTGCTGAACTTGTTATGGCAATATACCGTTTTACCGAGCCGTTTGCAGACCCAGCAGAATGGCTTGATAACTCTGTCAGAGAGTTTTCTTTGCCTGTTTATGAGCAGTCATGGGCACGCTATCAGTTTGACATTTCAAAAGCTACAGCCGGACTTGCACTTCGTGAGCTTTCAAAGCTTGACACAGATAACGACACTGTTTTGCTTGTACAATCCGTTGCACAACGCATATGTGACGCAGATAACCGTGACAGTATTTACGATGTTTATAACGAGTTTTTCAGTAAGCCAAAGAAACGAGCAGAATTCCTGTCCCTTGCAGATTCGGTTGCAGAAGATGCAAAAGACACAGTTGAATTTGTTTCTCATCTTTTGTGTGACCTGTTTTCAGGCAGTTCCACTGACAAAATGCCGCTTGGTGTTACAGCTTCGTCAGATACTCTTGAAAATACGGTAAACTCTGATGTTCTGGGTATGGAGGCATCAGACCTTGTATGGCTGGTAAAAGAATTCATAAAAGAATACACCGCCATAAAAGAGAGACGCAATCTTTACGAGTTTTCGGATATCGAACATCTTACATACCGTCTGTTTACTGAAAACGAGTCTGTCCGTAACGAATACAGGAATAAATATGACGAAATACTGATTGATGAGTATCAGGACACAAATATGCTTCAGGATAAAATCTTTGAGTCAATTTCGCATAAAAACATATTTATGGTTGGCGACCTCAAACAAAGTATTTACAGATTCCGAAAAGGTGACCCGTACATTTTTAAAGCCAAGACGCATAGTTATGAAAAAGATGATACCACTGATAACCGTATCATTCTTTCGCAGAATTTCCGTAGCCGTAAAGAGGTGCTTGACAGTGTAAACGATATATTTACAAAGATAATGTCAGAAACTGCAGGCGATGTTGACTATACAGACGGAGAACTTATAGTACGTGATAACGAGTATGAATATTATCCTCCGTCGAAAACCGACCTGAGGTCAGAGTTGCACTATCTTGCAATAGAAAAAAATTCAGATATTGACCGTGATGTATATGAAGCATACTATACGGCAAACAAAATAAATGAGCTTTTAAACAGCGGTATCGAAGTGTTTGACAAAGCTACAGGTGCTATGCGTCCGATAATGAAAAAGGATATAGTCATACTTGAAAACTCGGTTAAGTATAATTCTGAAATCATAACCGATGAACTTTCAAAGCTTGGCATCGCCTCGTATGTGGACAAAAGCTCATTCTTCGACAGACGCGAAATAAGCCTGATGCTATCGCTCATTTCCGTTATCGACAACTCACATAACGATATACCGCTTATAAGTGTTATGCGTTCACCCATCGGCGGATTCTCCGACGAGGATTTAGCAACAATACGAATACATACAAAGAAATTCAGCTACTTCATTGATACAGTTTCGGCCTATGCAAACGACGGTGAAGACACCCGTCTTCGTGCACACTGCGGTGGATTTTTGAGCAACTTACGCCGTTGGCGTGACTATACACGAAAAAAATCCGTTGCACAGCTTATATGGGCTATATATGAAGAAACCTGCTTCTATGATATGATGGGTGCAATTGAAGAGGGCGAAGAGGCACAAACGAACCTGCGTCTTTTATACGAGCGTGCAAAACAGTATGAAACGGCAGGGTTCAGGGGTCTGTTTAATTTCATCACATACATAAACCAGCTTTCACAAAGCAAAAACGACCTTGAGGGAGCAAAGCTTGTCGGCGAAAACCACGATGTTGTACGTATTATGACAATACACAAGAGTAAAGGTCTTGAGTTTCCGTACGTGTTCCTTCTGGGTGCAGGACGTGATTTCCCTGTAAAACAGGATACATCTGTCATAAGAATGCATAAACAGTTCGGGTTCGGACTTCCGCATATAAATTATGAAAAACATTATTCACAAAAAACACCTGCATTTGAGCTTATAACAAAAATAAACAAGCACGAGGGTATATCGGAAAGAATGAGACTTCTGTATGTCGCACTCACCCGACCAAGAGAAAAACTCTATGTGGTTGTTTCACGCTATCACGATTCAGAGGATACAAAGGAAACTGTAATAAACTCATGGTGCGAATCGTTTACCGGCAATAAGTTCCTGCCCTCATCCGCACTTTCAGCCAAAGGCTTTTACAGTTGGCTCTGCCCTGCAGGATATATGTCCCCCGATACATGGAAGATATATTATAACCACATCGGCTCAATGCCCGACTCAGGGGACGCAGAATCAATTGCTGAAGATTTATATACTGACAGTATGGATCTGCGTGAGAGCGTGTATGAGATACTTGACTATAAATACCCGTATGCAGAAAGCGATGCAATCCCGTCAAGAACATCTGTAACACAGCTTAAAGAGCTTGCGGTTACAGAAACCGAATATGAGCCTTACAGCCGTCGAACATCGGGGATTGACGACATCGCAGAGCTTATGTTCTCACCGCTTCATACAAAGCCGAAGTTCTTGCTTGAGAGCACGGAAAAGCCTGCAAACGAAATAGGTACTCTGTATCATCTTATTATGTCTGTAATTGACATTAAAGCGGTTGCAGAAAACGGTCCGGAATACGCAAAGAAAGAGCTTGAACGGCTTGTCGCAGAGGATATCGTTCCGGAAAATGATATGAAATATATTGATGCCGATAAAATTGTTTCGTTCTTTAAAACAGGACTTGCAATACGTATGTCCAAATCTGAAAACATAAACAGAGAAAGAGCGTTTCAGATAAATATACCTGCATCAGAGTATGACCCGTCGCTGTCAGATGCATCTAAAGACGAAAAAATCATTCTTCAGGGTATTATCGACTGCTTCTTTGAAGAGCCTGACGGATTTGTGCTATTTGATTATAAAACGGACAAGGTTAAAAACGGAAGCAAAGAAATCAAAGAGAAGTACAAAAAACAGCTCGAACTCTACAGCCGTGCAATAGAAGAACTGATGGAAAAACCTGTTAAGGAAACATATTTATATCTGTTTGATACAAACGAAGTTGTATAAATAAAACCACTTCAATGTGAAGTGGTTTTATTTTCTTATCTTAAAAACATATGCAACAGCTTACCGTATTTTTTATTATACGGCTGATAACGCATCGGCAAATCCATCCACGTTTTCTTGTCTACTATGCTCTTTTTGTGCGAGAATGCGTCAAATCCGGCTTTACCGTGGTAGCTGCCCATACCGCTCTCACCTACTCCGCCAAAGCCCATTTCGCTTGTTGCGAGATGAATTATAGTATCGTTTATACATCCACCGCCATATGACAGCTCTGACGTTGCCCTCTCTATGTGCTTTTTGTTCTCCGAGAATATGTACAACGCAAGCGGTTTTTGTCTGTCTTTTAGTAATCTGAAAACATCTTCAAATCTGTCATATGTCAGAATCGGCATTATCGGTCCGAAAATCTCCTCCTGCATGACCGCATCAGAAAAAGTTACATTCTCCATTACCGTCGGCTCTATCTGTAAAGTTTCGTGGCAATAGTCTCCGCCTAATATAGTTTTTTCTTTGTCAATAAGTCCCACAATACGTTCGAAATGCTTTTCATTGACTATTCTGCCATAATCAGGATTATTCAATGGGCTCTTTCCGTACTGCTCTTTTATCTCACGGCATATTTCTTTTATGAGCTTGTCTTTTACCGACCTCTCACACAGAATATAGTCAGGAGCAACACAGGTCTGACCGCAGTTAAGGAACTTACCGAAAACAATTCGCTTTGCTGCAAGCTTAATCTTTGCAGTACTATCCACTATACACGGACTTTTTCCACCAAGCTCAAGCACTACCGGTGTTAAATGCTCTGATGCACGCCGAAGAACCTCCTTGCCTACTGCCTGACTTCCCGTAAAGAAAATCATATCGAACTTCTTGTCAAGAAGCTCTGAATTTTCCTTTCTACCGCCTGTAACAACCGCAACATACTCAGGCTCAAAACATTCACTGACTATTTTTTCTATTATCGTACTTGTGCGTGGTGAATATGCACTCGGCTTTACTATAGCGGTGTTTCCTGCCGCTATCGCATCTGCAAGCGGTTCAATTGAGAGCAGAAAAGGATAGTTCCACGGGCTCATTATGAGCACGTTACCGTACGGGGACGGCTTTACATAACTTCGTGATGCAAACTGTGCCAGCGGTGTTTTCACTCTGCGTTCCGATGCAAACTTTTTCGTATGCTTAATCATATAGCTGATTTCTGTAAGTGCAAGTCCCGATTCACACATAAAGCCTTCAAAGTGGCTTTTGCCCAAATCCGATTTCAGTGCATCATTTATCTCATCCGAATAGTCTTTTACTGCCTTATACAGACGCTTAAGCATTTCTATCCTGAACTTTACCGGAATAGTTATGCCACTCTGATAAAATTCACGCTGTTTTTGTAATATTTCGTCTATAGTCATCTTTTAACTCCAATCTGCTACGTTATAGTATAATTTTTCAAGTTCTTTTGCGTTCATAAGTCTGGGCACCGGATAAAGCGGGTTTGCCTCTTTATCTGCGTATCTTGCCATTAACGGAACATCTTCTGCAAGAATGCCCGACAATTTTTCAGGGATTCCCATCCTCTTATTCATTGCCTTGATTGCTGAAATAAATTTTTCTGCACCCACCTTATCAGAATCGGTTGTATCGCACACTCCTGCAACAATACCCAAGTCGTGCAGTTTTTTGTGTACGCTGTCACCGTATTCTTCAAGCACAATCGGCATAAGGACGGAATTAGCAAGACCGTGAGGAATATTATATCTTCCACCAAGTGAATGTGCCACTGCGTGTATATATCCCACGTATGATTTTGAGAATGCAATTCCTGCAGCATATGCCGCGCGAAGCATATTCGCACGTGCATTATGGTTTGTTCCGTCGGTATATGCCTTTTCTATATTACCAAATATAAGCTTTACTGTTTCTTTTGCAAGACTACGGGTTTCTTTTGTTGTTGAACGGCCAATATATGCTTCAACCGCATGGGTTAATGCATCCATTCCCGTTGTCGCAGTAAGCTGTGGCGGTAACGTATATGTAACCTTCGGGTCCAGAACTGCATAGTGCGGTATCAATGGAAATGAGTTCATTGTATATTTGTGCCGTGTATCACTGTCGGTTATAACTGCAGTAACTGTTACTTCACTGCCGGTACCTGCCGTTGTAGGAATTGCGACAAGAGTCGGAAGCTTTCTATGAATTTTAAGTATACCTCCGAGTTGTTTCAGCGACTTTTTAGGATAAGCCACCCTTGCTCCTACTGCTTTTGCACAGTCTATAGCAGAGCCACCGCCAAAGGCTATAAGTGCCTGACATTTTGACTTTTTGTATACTGCCAACGCATCTTCTACATTATTGACCGTAGGATTTGGCATCACTTTATCGTATACTATACATCCGATTCCATTGTCACTTAGCGACTTTTCAAGACTCTCGGTTGCACCTGAACTCTTTAAAAACGTGTCCGTTATCAGCATAACACTGCCTGTTCCGTTCTTTTTTAAAAGTGAACCTGCTTTTTCCATACTTTTAAAAACTTCAGGTTCTCTGTACGGCAAAAAAGGCAGTGCTACACGAAATACAACTTGATATATTCTGCAATAAACTTTCTTCACGCTGTTCATTCTAGTTCTCCGTCCCTACTTATATTCTTGAGGTTTTCTGATATTATACCGAGTGCTTTGTAAAATATTTCACGTTCTTTATCTGTTACCCCATCACTCGCTGCTTCAACAATAATCTTAACACGCCCACACAAATAATTTGCAACACGGTCACCCTCTTCCGTCAGAAGTATGCGTGCACGGTATGAATTATTTGAAATATTACATCGCTTCACAAGATTATTCTTTTCAAGCACCGATACAGCACGTGAAATTTCTGCTTTATCCTTGTTACTTATTTCGCTCAGTTCAGCAGCTGTAATGCCATCACTATGCCGTGAAAGAGTCACAAGATATAAGGCATATAACCCCTTCAGTCCGTATTTTTTCATTTCAAGAGCCGCAATTTTGTTCCAGTACTGCGACACCTCCGATATCATATAGGTAAAAGCTTCAAATCTGTCTACCATATCTTTTCTCCTATCAAAATAGACTTGTTGAAAAATCAACAAGTCTATTTTACCATACAGATGTTGATTTGTCAACATCTGTATCCAAATTTTTCTGCCCAGCGACTCGCTTTGCTCCCTGCATAAGTTCAACTTACCAAAACAAGTTTTGGAGTTTCACTTATCTCAGGGTTCGAGTCCCTCTATTTAGAATTCCAAACAAAAATACCACCCGCTTGGGTGGTTTCTTGGTGTGTCCGAAGACGAGGCGTAAGCAAAACAACCCGGTGAGTTGTTTTGCAGCCGAGAGTCCCGCTCAAAGAAGCCAAGCCCTCAGGCGATGGCTGATTTGCCGTTGAGTTTGTCACAAAAGAAAAAGTGTCTACCTCTGTTGGTAAACACTTTGTTTGGTGCGCCCGAAGGGACAAGTCGGCTCCGCCGTCTTTCCTGCTTGTCTCGACGTTCGTCTCGCCTGCGCACACTCGCTGCCAAACAGTCCACCGGACTGTTTGCCTTCACGCTCGTGCCCTCTCAGGGTTCGAGTCCCTCT
>JAFODX010000156.1 GCA_017380475.1 Clostridia bacterium | reverse complement strand
AGGAGCAGATAGAAGAATACGGTCTTGCTCCGTTCATTCAGGAATGTAAAGAAAGCGTATGGAAATACAAGGGTATGTGGGAGGACTTCTCATCAACCGTTGGTTTCTGGGCAGATATGGATGACCCGTATGTAACATACGATAACAACTTTATCGAGTCAGAGTGGTGGGCACTCAAAAAGATTTGGGAAAAGGGACTTTTATACAAGGGTTACAAAATTGTGCCTTACTGCCCTCGTTGCGGAACTCCGCTTTCATCACACGAGGTTGCCCAGGGCTATAAGGACGTAAAGGAACGCAGTGCAACTGCAAAGTTTGCCGTAAAGGGACAGGAAAATACATTCTTCCTTGCATGGACAACAACTCCGTGGACACTTCCCTCAAACGTGGCACTCTGCGTTAACCCCGATGAAACATATGTAAAGGTAAAGGCGGGCGAAGAATATTTCATTCTTGCCGAGGCTTTGGTTAAGTCAAACTTCGGGGACACAGAAGTTGAAACTGTTGAAAACTATGTCGGTAGAGACCTTGAGCGTATCGGATACGTTGGACTTTACGAGCAGGATGATTTAAAAGATAAAGCATACTATGTAACCTGCGACCATTATGTAACACTTACAGACGGTACAGGTATAGTTCATATCGCACCGGCATTCGGTGAGGACGACTCAAAGGTTGGTATGAGATACGACCTTCCGTTCTTACAGCTTGTTGACGGTCAGGGATGTCTTACAGACAAGACAAAGTGGCCGGGCGTGTTCTGTAAGGATGCCGACAAGCTTGTGCTTGAAGATCTTGATGCCCGCGGATTGCTCTTTAATGCTCCGAAGTTTGAGCACAGCTATCCGTTCTGCTGGAGATGTGACACACCGCTTATCTATTATGCACGTGACACATGGTTTATCAAGATGACAGAGGTCAAGGACGACCTTATAAAGAATAACAAGACAATTAACTGGATACCCAAAACTATCGGCGAGGGCAGATTCGGCTCATGGCTTGAAAATGTTCAGGACTGGGGCATCAGCCGTAACCGTTACTGGGGTACACCGCTTAACGTGTGGGAATGTTCATGCGGTCATCGTCACGTTATCGGCTCAATTGCAGAGCTTAAGGAAATGTCGGACAACTGTCCGGACGATATAGAGCTTCACCGTCCGTTCGTTGACGAAGTTACAATAAAATGTACTGAGTGTGGCGGTGAGATGCACAGAGTTCCCGAGGTTATCGACTGTTGGTTTGACTCGGGTGCGATGCCGTTTGCACAGTGGCATTATCCGTTTGAGAATCAGGACATCTTTGAGGAGAACTTCCCGGCTGACTTTATCAGTGAGGCGGTTGACCAGACTCGTGGTTGGTTCTATTCACTCCTTGCAGAGTCAACAATTCTCTTTAACAAGGCTCCTTATAAGAACGTAATCGTTCTTGGTCTTGTTCAGGATGAGAACGGACAGAAGATGTCAAAGTCAAAGGGTAACGCAGTTGACCCGTTCGATGCACTTGAAGAACACGGCGCAGATGCAATCAGATGGTATTTCTATTCTAACTCAGCACCGTGGCTGCCGAACCGTTTCCACGACAAGGCAGTTGTTGAGGGACAGAGAAAGTTTATGGGTACGCTCTGGAACACATATGCGTTCTTTGTACTGTATGCTAACATCGACGGCTTTGATGCTACAAAGTACACTCTTGATTATGACAAGCTCTCGGTAATGGATAAGTGGATGCTTTCACGTGTTAACTCATCTGTTCGTGAGATTGACAATAATCTTGAAAACTATAAGATAACAGAAACCACAAAGGTTCTTGACAAGCTTGTTGACGATTTGTCAAACTGGTATGTACGTCTGTCACGTCAGCGTTTCTGGACAAAGGAAATGACACAGGACAAGATAAATGCGTATATGACACTTTATACATCACTCGTTACAATCGCAAAAGCATCAGCTCCGATGATTCCGTTTATGACAGAGGACATTTATCAGAACCTCGTTCGTTCAATAGATGCCGATGCAATCGAGAGTATTCACCTTTGCGACTTCCCCGAGGCTTGCGATAAGTTTATCGACAAAGAGCTTGAGGAGAGCATGGAAGAGGTTGTGGATATCGTTGTTCTTGGCAGAGCTTGCCGTAATACGTCAGGACTTAAGAGCCGTCAGCCGCTTAATGCTATTTATGTTAAGGCTAAGTCAGAGCTTAAGGAGTTCTATAAGGATATCATAAAGACAGAGCTTAACATCAAGAATGTTGAGTTTGTTGACGATGTATCACAGTTTGCATCATACAGCTTCAAGCCGCAGCTTAAGACTCTCGGCAGACGTTTTGGTAAGGACATAAACACAGTTCGTGAAATCCTTGCAAACATTGACGGTTCTAAGGCAATGGCAGAGCTTAGTGCAAACGGTACTCTTACAATCGAGGTAAACGGCGTTGCCGAGGCACTCACAGAAGAGGACCTGCTCATTGAAACTGTTAAGTCTGATGATTATGTAACAGATGCTGACGGCGCACTTACTGTAGTTCTTGAAACAAAGCTTACAGACGAGCTTATCGAAGAAGGCTATGTGCGTGAGCTTGTGTCAAAGCTTCAGAATATGCGTAAGGATTCAGGCTTTGAGGTTATGGACCATATCACGGTTTATGTTTCAGGCAATGACAAGATTTCAGATATTTTCAACCGCAACGGTGAATATATCAAGTCACAGGTTCTTGCAGATGATATCATTATCGGCAGCGACTGCGACGCGTCAAAGGAAATGAACATCAACGGTGAGACCGTAAATATCGGAGTTTTGAAGGTTTAATACCTTAAAATCCTCAATAATATGGAAAAAATGTCAAGCCTTTTTGTGCAAATATTAGAAATTTGCCAAAAAGGCTTGTATATTTATGGAAATTAAGGTACAATATAAAATGGATGTAAAAAAGCATCACTTATAAAAATATATATATTTTTCTAGGAGGAAACAGAAATGGCAGTTAAAGTTGCTATAAACGGTTTTGGCCGTATCGGTCGTCTTGCATTCAGACAGATGTTTGGTGCAGAGGGTTATGAAGTTGTTGCTATCAACGACTTGACAAGCCCGAAGATGCTTGCTCACCTTTTGAAGTACGATTCATCACAGGGTAAGTACGCTCTTGCTGACACTGTAGAGGCAGGCGAGGATTCAATCACAGTAGACGGTAAGAAGATTACAATCTACGCAAAGGCTAACGCTGCAGAGCTTCCCTGGGGCGAGCTCGATGTAGACGTTGTACTTGAGTGTACAGGTTTCTACACATCAAAGGATAAGGCTATGGCTCATATCGAGGCAGGCGCAAAGAAGGTAGTTATTTCAGCTCCGGCTGGTAACGATCTTCCGACAGTTGTTTACAACGTAAACCACGACATTTTGACAGCAGATGATAAGGTTATCTCAGCTGCATCATGTACAACAAACTGTCTTGCACCGATGGCTAAGGCTCTTAACGACTATATGCCGGTTAAGAGTGGTATCATGTCAACAATTCACGCATACACTGGTGACCAGATGATTCTTGACGGTCCGCAGAGAAAGGGTGACTTGAGAAGATCAAGAGCAGGCGCTTGCAACATCGTTCCTAACTCAACAGGTGCTGCAAAGGCTATCGGCCTTGTTGTTCCGGAGCTTAACGGTAAGCTTATCGGTTCAGCACAGAGAGTTCCGACTCCGACAGGTTCAACAACAATCCTTGTTGCTGTTGTTGAGGGTGCTGCTACAGTTGAAGGCATCAACGCTGCTATGAAGGCTGCTGCATCAGAGTCATTCGCTTATAACACAGATGAAATCGTTTCATCAGATATCGTTGGTTCAACATACGGTTCAATCTTCGATGCTACTCAGACAATGGTAGTTGATATGGGCGACGGCACATCACAGGTACAGGTTGTTTCATGGTATGATAACGAGAACTCATACACATCACAGATGGTAAGAACAATCAAGTACTTCGCAGAGCTTGGTTAATCATAAATAACGAAATACCGCTTGCATCAGCAAGCGGTATTTTTTGTATAACATCTTCCAAAACTGTCAAGAATAATGATATATACATTATGGAGGCAGAAATATGAAAAAACTCTGTTTTATACTTACTCTTGTGCTTTCGATCTCTGTTTGTGAACCGTGTTTTGCGCTGTCAAAAATCGGCTCACGCGGAACGGAGGTACGGAATATCCAGACACGGCTTAAGGCGTGGAAATATTATTTCTATACAGTTGACGGAATTTACGGCTGGCGTACTGCGGAAGCGGTCAAGAAGTTTCAGCGAAAGCACGGACTTACGGCTGACGGCATATGCGGACCAAAAACCCTTGCCAAAATCGGGTTGCCGACAGGTCAGTCAACATCATCGTCCAATAATGTCGACTTGCTTGCAAGAATCATTAACGGCGAGGCAAGGGGAGAAACCTATACGGGTCAGGTTGCAGTCGGTGCGGTTGTATTAAACCGTGTACGGTCATCGTCGTTCCCCAACACTATCGCAGGGGTAATCTATCAGCCGGGCGCATTTACTGCCGTGTCTGACGGACAGATAAATAAACCCGTTGTTCAAAGCTGTTACAATGCCGCACGTGATGCCTTAAACGGCTGGGACCCATCGGGCGGTGCACTGTATTACTTTAATCCCAATACCGCAACAAGTGACTGGATATGGTCACGCCCCGTTGTTGCACGAATAGGAAATCATGTGTTTTGCAAATAAAAAAACTCCCTGCGGAGTTTTTTTATTTTGTAATACATTTTTTGCTCTGTATGGTATACGCAGATTTTGCAAGCAGTTTATCCGACAGAATATGGCGTAAAAATGCCGCAATCTTCATAACAGCGCCCGGTATGATAACCTGTTTGCCCTTAAACATTTTCTTTATTGCATACTCCGCAACATCACGGCTTGGGAGTATAACTGTTTTACCTGCTTTTTCAGTACCTGTGCCGAAAGAAACTTTTGCAACCTCACTAAACTCTGTATGTACGGGGCCGGGACACAGTACGCTCAGCTTCACGTTGCTTTTCTTGCGTCGTTGCTCCTCGGCTACTGCTTGTGTAAGGCGAAGCACATAGGATTTTGATGCATAGTATGAACTGAAAAGCGGTCCGGGGAAGAATGACGCAAGTGATGATACGTTCAGAATATATCCGCTGTTTTTCTTCTCAAATTCCTTTACAAACAGCTTTGTCAGTATGTGTACGGCACGTACATTTGTATCGAGCATACGCAGTTCGTCCGAAAGTCCGGTTGATGAAAAATCCCCGAACACGCCAAAACCTGCGTTGTTTATCAACACATCAACATCCTTTGCATATTCTGCAAGCATTTCGCACTGCTTTATATCTGTAACATCTGCCACGACTGTTTCAACATTTGTTTTTAACTCATTTTTAAGCTCTGAAAGTCTGTCTTTACGCCGTGCAACGGCAATTATGTCATATCCTTTTTCGGAGAGAAGCCGTGCCATATCCCTGCCGAGTCCCGAGCTTGCTCCGGTTATAAGTGCTTTCATATCATTTCTCCTTTTGAGATTATAAAAAAATTATACCACAAATAAATGTTTTTAGCAAGCGCAGATAGTGACGATCGGTAATTTTTTTGTATATATGCAAAAATAAGAAAAAATATGCTTAAATCCTTGATTTTGACAATGGATTGTGATATAATCTAAGGTAATATATAACATTATGCGATAAGTGTATATTTTATGTGACAGATTATATGAAAGAAGATGAGTGTATATGGCAACAACATATGAACGGAAAAAGCAAAAGCACAGCAATATTTTATACACTGTTGTTACTGCGATTCTGATTTGTTCAGTTTTTCTTGTTATGGTTGCTTCATTCTACAGAAAGGCTGAAGAAGACTCGTACGAAAAGCTTCATGTTCAGACTAAACAGATAAAGGACGACCTGACACTGCAGATGATTTCAGACAGGGAAAATCTGACCACTATGGCAAACTTTGCGGCAACGCTTTATGCTGACGGAAAACCGTATGACCGTATGTTTGCTTCGTTTAAGCCAATCGGTTTATTCTCAAGAATAGGAATACTTACTCCTGATGAGAAGTTTATAACAAAGGACGGAACCGTTGATCTGAGCGGTAAAATATCATTTAAGGAGCAGGCAGGTCTGGGTGTACATATTACAGGCAGAACCTACAGTTACTCAATTCCTGACGAACAGGTGGTGCGTAGCTCTGTTCCTATCAAGGTAGACGGCGAAACCGTAGGTATTATGTACGGTATAATCAAGATTGAAACCATCAACAAAAGATACAGTGATATGGCGAAAGAGCTTGATGCACAGTTGTTTGTCTATGATAAGGAAACAGGAAAATTTGTCGTTGATACAATCGAAGAAAATCCCGGTGAACTGTCAGACCTCAAAACAAGAGAATTTAACAAAGACTATTCATACAAAAAACTTGTAAGCACAGATAAGGGCTTCAGTTCATTCAAATCTATCCGCACAGGCGAGGATTTGTACATACACTATTCTACAATCTATGATTTTGACTGGGGAATTCTGCTTGCACGTTATGAAACGCAGGTGTTTGCAGAAGTACGCAAAACTTCTCATAATCTATTGCTTATTTTCGCTATAATAATTCTTATTATAGTCATTTATCTGCAGTTGGTTTTAAAAAACGAGAAAGAAAGAAGTAAACTCAATGCTGAATCTTCAGCGATAAGAAGACTTCTTCTCGAAGTAACAGAGCAGTATACAAATATAACCGAGGCGATGAAGAGCATCAAGAAATTTTCACATTCACGTTCTGCCTTTTCGCAGATACAGACGGAGAAGATTTCTACTATATCAATCCGTCAATGCAAGGAAAACTGTTATTGGGACAGGACAGGAAATATTTCCAGGGCGAGCTTTTCAGATATGCAGCAAACCTGCACAGTGAAAATAATACGTCTATCAACTTCATGCAGATTACGCCTAACGCTCATCTTGAAAAAACGAATCCGGAGCTTTGTGGATTTTTGTTAAAAAATGGTATAAAAGACGTATCATTTGCAAGCATCATAGACAGAAACAATCATGTCGGTATTTTAGGAACTATTAACCCGAGAAAGAGTACTGTTGCAAGAAAACTTCTTGAAGATGTTGCAGTTTGTTGCTCGATTGCCATATATAATAAAAAGCATCTCAATAAAACTGAGCTTGCAGCAACAACCGACTCACTTACGGGTGCGTTGAACCGTGTGGCATATAAAAAGGATATTATGGTATTTGATGAAGAGAAGCCCGAACAGTTCTCGTGTGTTTATATTGATGTTAACGAGCTTCATATCAGAAACAATAAATACGGTCACGCTGCCGGCGATGAAATGCTTATCTATATTGCCAACTCGTTAAAAGAGGTATTCTTCGACCATAACGTCTATCGTATGGGCGGTGATGAGTTCCTGGTATTTGCAAAGGGTACCGAACAGGAAAAAATCAAAGCGGACATAGAGGTATTTATCGAACAGTTAGACCTTAAAGGCTACCATGTTGCTATCGGAATATCA
The DNA here is from genome assembly GCA_017380475.1 of Clostridia bacterium. Lineage (GTDB taxonomy): Bacteria > Bacillota > Clostridia > UBA1381 > UBA1381 > Ornithomonoglobus. The sequence continues at coordinate 2,738 of JAFODX010000156.1, read as the reverse complement.
TTCAGGAGCCGTAACACGAACTGCGAGGAAATGGTTCGTGAGGCAGAAATCAGAATGTATGAGGCTAAAGCACAGTACTATCAGAGCAAAGAACATAACAGTATAGCCGAGACTGACGATACAATATATCTTCAGACAAAAACAGGCATCAAGGAAATTGATACTATGATATCTGTCTTAAAAGACCATTATAACGGTATTTACAGAGTATCGCTTGATAATGACAGCGCACACCGTATTCTTATGCCGTCGTATCTTGGCTATAAAGAAAATGAAGAGAATTTCTCGAAGCTGTTGACAAAATACATCAACGATATTGTGCATCCTGATTATCACAGAGCTGTTTCAAGCTTCCTGAATTTTGATGCGATAAAGCGACAGATATCAATGGGCAAAACTCCGTCAGTTACATATCAGAAGATGCACGGAGAAACAGTTACGCTCAGCATACATAATATGAGTGAAGACAAAGACAACGTAAACGAGACCCTCTGGGTATTTGCAAAGGAATAAAAGTTTACGGTAGGAGGTGGCAGTTTGGCAAACGGTGATTCCAGAATAAAGAACAATCTTGTATCGTCACTTATATATCAGATTGTGCTTATATCACTCAGCTTCCTGCTGCCGAGGTTATATCTTGAAAACTTTGGCTCGGAGGTAAACGGTGTTCTCTCAACCATAAAACAGATTTTTGTATATATGTTTCTTCTTGAAGCAGGTGTAGGACTTGCTACAACACAGGCACTGTATAAAAGAATCGGTGAAAAGGACTACAAGAGTGCAAGCGAGGTTCTCTCTGCAACAAATTCGTATTATAAAAGAACGGGTATCATTTACCTTGCTATTGTTCTTATAATTGCGGTTGTATACGCATATGTAATACCGACATCCATAGACAGCAATGTAGTATTTTTTATAATCATACTTACTGCCCTGCCGGCTCTGTTCAGCTATTTTGTTCAGGCAAAATACAGAATACTTATGGAGGTTGACGGGAGAAAGTATGTAATAAACAACGCTGAAACAATTCTTCAGATTGTATCAAATGCAGGTAAAATACTTGTATTGCTTTTAACTGACAGCCTTATTCTTATACAGCTTGTTTACTGTATAATTTATCTTGCACAGCTTGCGTTTTTGTATTTCTATGCAAAACGCAGATACAAATGGCTTGACCTGAAGGCGAAACCTGATTTTAGTGCTATCTCCCAGAAAAACTCTGTTCTGGTGCATCAGCTTTCGGGAATGGTGTTTAATAACACCGATGTAATATTGATTTCTGTTCTGTGTGATTTTAAAGCAGTAAGTATTTACGCTATATATAACATATTCTTTTCACAGATTCAGAATTTCATAACAAGCGTACTTTCATCATTCACTTTTGCATTGGGTCAGATGTTCCACGTAAACAGGAAAAAGTTTGACAGACTGTTTAACGCATACGAAACTTTCTACATAATGATAACGAGTATAATATATACTCTTATGGCGGTATTTTTACTTCCGCTGATACAGATTTATACAAGCGGTATAAACGATGCCGAGTACACAAATGTATTTCTCGTGTTGCTGTTTGTAATAATGAATCTGCTTTCGTGCTTCAAATTGCCCGTACACAGTATTATCGAGTTTTCGGGAGATTTTGAAAAAACCCGTTCCCATGCAATATTGGAAATGGTTATAAATATAACAGTTTCCGTTATAGCTACTATGTATATGGGCATATGCGGTGCAATAATCGGAACGATAGCCGCACTATTATACCGTTGCACAATTATAATTTACTATTCGAACAAAAAAATTCTCAAGAGAAGTCAGATGTGCACATATAAAATACTGATTTCAAACATCGCTGTTTTTGCAGTGGTTATGGCGGTATTCTTCGTTGATACGTTCAGTAATGTTTCATTTTTGAACCTGTTGTTAAACGGAGTTATACATGCAATATGGATTGCAGGGTTATACCTGTTTGTGAATTTTATATTCAATAAATCTGCTTTTGAAGCTATTATTGAGTTATACAGGGAGAAGAAAAACCAATGAGTATTCCGAAAGTGATTCACTACTGCTGGTTTGGAAAAGGAAAACTGCCAAAGCTTGCAGAAAATTGTATTGCAAGCTGGAAAAAATACTGCCCGGACTATAAAATAGTCTGCTGGAGCGAAGAAAATTTTGATATAACTCAGAATAAGTATGCAGAAGAAGCGTATAATGCAGGCAAGTGGGCATTTGTAAGTGATTATGTAAGACTTAAGGTCTTGTATGATGAGGGCGGAATATATCTTGACACAGACGTTGAGCTTATAAAACCGCTTGATAAGCTTATAGAAGAAACCGGTTATATGGGCTTTGACGATAACGGGATTGTTTCAACAGGTCTTGGCTTTGCCTGCGAAAAGGGGAATGAGCTGATTGGTGAATTGCTTAAAGATTACGATGACATATCGTTCGTTCTTCCCGATGGCAGTTACGACATTACTCCGTGTCCTGTCAGAAACACAGAAACTTTAATCAGGCTTGGTATGAATATAAAAGACCAGGACCAGATATTTATGGGAATACATATGTTACCCGAAGACTATCTGTGTCCTGTAAAGTATTACACGGGGAAGAAAAAAATAACCGGAAACACTTATTCCATACATCATTTCTGTGCATCGTGGACTTCCGCAACAGCTAAACGCACATTGTTTCTGAAACGGATATTTGGTGTGAAGTTGTATGATAAACTATACGGT
>JAFODX010000155.1 GCA_017380475.1 Clostridia bacterium | reverse complement strand
GAGGAATTGAAATGAAACGCTTATTAAGCTTTTTAATATCAATGGCTATTGTGCTTGGCACTTTACCGGCGGTTATTGTTTCAGCTGAAGTGACATCGCTTAACGGAAACGGTACAGAAACCTCACCGTACGAGATATCAACAGCAGAAGAACTTGCGTTTGCTGTTGATATGATAAATAATACAAATGCCAATACAGCCCATTTCAAGCTTTTGGTAGACATTGACTATGGTGAGCAGGAATGGGAGCCTATTGGTTCAACATCACGCTCATTCAAGGGTGTTTTTGACGGTAACGGCAAGAAAATAACAAGTCTTAATGTTACTTGTCTTGACACTGCAAAAACAACATTCATTTACCCAAGAATAGGAATATTCGGCAAAATTGAAGGTGCAAAAGTAAAGAATCTCGGTGTTGATGACTTTACGGTTGCTGTTAAAAACCACGACTATTACCCTAACGGTGCAAATGATTCGACGGGTAAATTCAGAACATCAAATATAGGCGGTTTTGTAAGTGAAGCAGATAACTCAGTGTTTGAAAACTGTTATATCTCAAACTCATCGGTGCGTAATCTGAGAAGAGACTGTTCTGATGGCGGTGTGGCAGGATTTGCCGCAAGAGCATCGGGTTCGACAAGCTTCAAAAACTGTTATGTATATAACGTAGATTTATGCTCAGGTTATGGTGCACCGCAGGCAGGATTTATTTCAGACATTGTCTCGGCTGCAGTGAAATTTGAGAACTGCTACACAGCGGATGTTGAAATTGTTACAGAAGAAGCATCAAATCTTGATCACGTTTCGGCTACATATGGCTTCGGCTATAAAAGAGGTACATTCGATCCGACTGTGATAAACAGCTATACGACATTGGCAGACAATGAGGATGTAGACGGAGACTATCCGGATAGAACAAATACACTGACTCATGACTATACTGCAGCACAATCATTGCTTGCAGAGACTTCGGATAAAAACGAGATAATAGCAGGACTTATAACAAACGATGCGGATACTGTATATAAAACAGATGCAAATATAAACGGTGGATATCCGTACATAGACTATAATGTTGTGCTTGCAACACCGACACCGACACCTGCTATAACTCCGGGCGGTACGCCGACGGAATTGCCCGAAATAAAGCTTGTGCTTATGGGTGACTCTTTAATGGACAGCGTATGGAACACATCAAGTTATTCGTGGAACAAGTCAGGTTGGGAAGGTGCTATCGGAAATCATATCAACAATGACAAGGTTTCAGTTGTAAAGCATGGTCACAGCGGTCAGACAATCCAGATGTTTATGAACGGTCGTCAGAGCTACCATTACTGTGACTGGGAGACAATTAAAACAGAGTTTGGCGCAGGTGATTATGTTATAATCGCACTCGGAACAAACGACAATACCCGTCTTAACGGTACACATGCAACTGAATCATACTCAGTTGAGCAGTTTAAGACATGGTATAAAGAGATTATAGCTGATGTAAGAGCAAAGGGTGCAGAGATTCTTATTCTCACACCGCCGCCGCCAAGCACATTTATATCAAACGGAAGATTCTCCGGACCAAATTCGTGGACATCAACACAGGCTTTGCTGGCTCTTGAAACCGAGGTTGATAATCTCACGGTTATAAATATCGGCGAGGCTTATGCTGATACCTTGAACGCACTAATTGATACAGGGAACTATACTGCCAAAGATCTGGTAGTACAGACAGACAGCAACGGAAATGCTACAGGTCCGGGACATATTTTCGTGGATTATTGCCATTTCACAGAATACGGTGCAGACCTCCTGGCATGGACGATTGCAAAAGAAATTTCTGAAAGAACAACGGGACTGGAAAATTATACGGTTTCAAAGGCGATGCCGACTCCGGGCGCAATGCCGACACCGGGACCGACTGCTACTCCAGGACCGACAGCAACTCCTGTTCCGACACCACATCCTGTTCCGACACCGGACGCATCCGGCTGGGACGGAACACCGGCAACAGGTTATGCCGGTGGTAGCGGTACAAAGGCATTGCCGTATCTTATAGATAATGCAGGTCAGCTTGCGTATGCAAGAGACCGGATAAACGCAGGAACGGATAACGGTAAACACTTCAGGCTTACGGCGGATATTGACCTTAACTACCGTAGTTGGGTACCGATATCATATACAGGTGCATTCAGTGGCACATTTGACGGCGCAGGCTATGAAGTAAAGCATCTCTGTGTGGAAACAAGCAGTGAAGTTCAGTATTACTATCTTGGTTTATTTGGTCATATGTCAGGTACAGTTAAAAACCTTGGCATTAACGGCGCAATAATAGCAAACAGAGCTGTGAGAAATAATAATAGCAGTAACCGTGTAACTGCATTGGGAACGATTGCAGGAGAAGTAAAAGGTACAATCAAGAATTCTTATGTAACAAACACTGAAGTTTATCAGACAATGCGAGATTTCGGCGAAAAAGCAACAGGCGGTTTTGCCGGTACAGCGGAAAATGGAGCGAAGATTGAAAACTGTTATCTCTACAATGCAAAAGTATGTTCAGGTCAGGACGCAATGCAGTCAGGATTCATTGGCTGTGTCAGCAATGCTGATATAACAATCAAGAACTGTTATGCGGCAGAAGTAGAAGAAGACACATTGTGCTCATATGTTATAAGCCACAGAGAGAACCATGCGGCGTTTTACGGTTTCACAAGAGCAGAGGGTGAAAGCGCAACGATAACAAACTGTTATACGACAGCAGAGAACCTTGAAGGTAATCGTACTTCGGCCAGCGGTGTATATGCTCCGACAAAAAGCCGCGGAACACTTGCAACAAAGCCGCAGATAGTCTCGGCACTTGTTGATGAAAATGATGAATACTGTGCATGGACAGTTGATGAAAGCGTAAATAACGGTTATCCGTACCATACATTCGCAAGTATGCCCGACCCGGATGAGGTGGCGTGTACAACAGACCTTGCGGCTATAACAATTGAGTCAAGGGTATCATCATCATTCTCAGTTCCGACAAGAGGTGAAAACGGTACAAGCATTGAATGGGCGAGCGATGATGAGTCCGCAATAGTTATTTCGGACGGAACTGCTACAGTAATCTGTGACCCGGACAGTGAAAAAACTGTAAAGCTAACAGTTGCGGTTTCAAAGGGAGAGTTCAGTGTTTCAAAAGAAATCACTGTGGTTGTTGAAAAGCTTGTTGCGAAATATATCAAGGCAGGAGAGAAACAATCGGTTACAAATCTGGACGGAACAGTAACAGTAACACTTGATGTTGATTACGGTGGCATCAGGGGTCAGTTTGAAACACTCACATATATGGCTGTAATAACCGATTCAACAGGCAGGATTTTACAGCGTGTAAAAGATGATGCGTCTGTAGAAACAAGTGGCATAGGTACAGCATCGTTTGAGGTTACACACCGTGAGGCGTCTGCAAACGAGACTGTCAGTTACTATCTCTGGGGTGACGATAACATATCACTCCTTGATAATAAGCCGTCAGCAATAAAGGATTTTGAAGCAAAATCAAAAGTAACGAGTATTACGCTTTCGTGGGCACAGTCATATGACGATAGCGGAGACCCTGTTAAGTACGAGATTTACAGAAACGGTACGCTTAAAGATACAGTAATGACAAATACATATATTGATAAAGTAATGACAAATACATATATTGCAGCGGGTTCTGATACTGAGTCTTATTCTTATAAGGTAGTTCCTGTTGATACGGCAAATCAGGCTGGAGAAAGTAAGGAAACAGCACCGATGAAACTGCGTCAGATGTTCTATAACAATCCTGATTCGTCGTGGGGTATCAATAAGACATCGGTTGGAGGAAGTGACTCATACTTTGCAAACGGAGCAATTACAATAGGTGACGTTACATATAGTGTATACACATCAGACATTTCGTCAAGACAGCATTATATATACTTCTCAAGAGATATGGATGTATGTGATGTTACATCAGCTGACTCTGACCTTGTATTTGAAATATACTACTATGACAAGGGTGCAGGAGCATTGACAATGGTTTATAACAGCATTGTAAACGGTGTTGATGACCATAACGTGGCAAGAAAGCAGATATTACTGCCGTCAAGAACAAATACAGAAACGTTCAAGACAGCTGTCATACGGATAAGCGATGCACAGCTTCGTGAATCAGAGCATTCATCTGCATCAAGCTTTGGTATCCTTATTCCGAAAGATACTCCGGCAAACAGTATCATTATAAAGGAAATCAGAGTCTGCAAGGCTGAAGATTACGAATAACAGCAAAGAAACACAGTCCGAAAGGGCTGTGTTTTTGCATATTTTAAAGGGTGAGTGATAAAACTAAACAAAAACGAAAGGGGAATAAAATGGCAGGATTTTTATTTGCAATAATAGCCGGAAGTGCGATGAGTATTCAGGGGGTTATGAACACGAGGCTTTCTGATAAGATAGGTCTCTATGAATCCAATGTAATTGTTCAGGGTGTTGCTTTTGTGCTTGCACTGCTTGCGTTATGGTTTTTAGGCAAGGGTGATTTTAAGGCGGTGGGGAATGTCAATAAATTCTATCTTCTCGGCGGAGTCTTTGGCATCATTATAACGATAACCGTAATGCTTGCAATAGGCAAGCTTTCACCGACTGTTGCCATAAGCACAATCCTTATCGCACAGCTCACAGTTGCGGCGTTAATTGATGCATTCGGCATTATGAGCAGTGAAAAAATTCCGCTTCACTGGAACAACTATGTCGGTTTTGTTCTGATGGTGGGCGGTATGCTGCTTTTTAAACTGAAAATAAGTTAGTTTATAAATTTTGACTTTACAGAAAAACGTCTCAAACAGATAATTGAGACGTTTTCTTGTTGTGTGGTAATTTCTTGTAATTACCGGCTTTTCATATTTCTTATTCTCCTTATAGATTAATCCAGCTGTGCATTTTCCATGCACCGTTAATATATTCAAAAATGCCTGTTGTGCAGTTGTTGCACATAACCGTTTTTCTTGGAATATGAAACCCTACAACTTCGTCAAGGAAAGTGCGGAGCCAGCCGTTATGTGTGAAAATTGCAACATTTTCACAGTCAAGCATTTCAAGTTCTCTCATAAATTTACGGATACGGTTAGTAAAGTCCGTTTTCGATTCGCCGTTAAAAATCACATATCCGTCTTTGGCGATAATATGTCGCTCATCATCGGTTATGCATGATAGCGGATTACATGAAAGCTCGCCTACGTTAATCTCACGTAAAAGTTCCGATGTTTCGTAAGAATATTCGGGCAGTGCGTTTGTTGCTGTTTCGATTGCACGTACGAGGTCGCTTGTAAATATTTTATCGAATCTGATGTTTTTTAAACGCTCACCGGCTTTTTGTGCCTGTGCTTTCCCTGCCTTGGTGAGGTGTACATTTGCCCAGCCCGTCCACTGTTTTTTCAGGTTGGTTTCGCTTTCGCCGTGTCTTATAATATATACCTTCAACCTGTTTCCCCCTTACTCATAAAATCCTTTTACAGATTATACCACAGCCAGGAATAAAAATCAATACCGATTGACAGCAAATGCAGGTAAGTTATGGGAATAAGTGCGCAGGTATTCCCATAGATGTGCGTTTTTGGTATAATAAAAGAAAAAACGGTTTGGGTATCGGAAAATTTGTCATCAGTTTCGGAAAATCTGCCAATTTTACGCCCGTCTTATTGATTTTTTTGGCTAAATAGTATATAGTTAGAGTGGATATTAGTTACTATGATTAAATGAAAGGAGTGTTTTTATATGACAAAAAAACGAATTAAAGCATTTTTTGCTGCAGTAGCGGTGTTTGTCGGAATGTTGCCGACGGCTACTGTCACGCAGGCGGCAGACCCTGCGGCGAATAAGGCTGAGTATAAATATTTCATGAACACTGCAGAGGGCAGTGCATATGTATGGCTCGGCGATGAAATTGAAGGAGAAAACATCGAGTTTTACGACGGTGTTGAAATGGGAATAACCGATTCAAAGGACCCGCTGTATAATGAAATAGTAACACTCGATGGACTTGTTGCGAGAAAACAGTATAACGCAAACAACTCATACTTCAAAATAAATAAGGACTATTATGAGGACGGGGATACGAAATATCTTGTTTCGTTAGTGTTTTACGACTTCGGACCGTCTGAGGGTAAATTCTATCTTGAATATAATTCAACTGCAGGAACAACCAGACAGATAACAATCGTAAAACCGGGTACAAACCCCGGCTGGGCTGTTAAGACAATGTTAATTGACGACCTTGACCTTAACACTCCGTATGAAAACGGTGCACACTTAAAAATCATAAACGGTGCATATAACGCGTTCAAGAAGCTTGAGGTTGTAAATATAGAAAAGGCAAGACGTGAAAAGAAAAACGTTGCCACAACCGCACTTAAAGCAGAGATTTTATCCGAGCTTGAATCATTGCGCATAGTACAGTCAAATGACGAGCGATTCAAGAACGAGAACTTGTCAATGCTCTGCACAGGCACAGATGCAAGTAAGTTCAGAGATATAATAACCGGAAAAACACAGGCAAACGAGTACGGAAAGAACAATATCACGCAGGGCGAGCTTGTAAAGATGTTTATGGAATCAGTCGGGCTCACAAAAAACGACGATGAAAGCTGGGTAGAGGCATCAGAGCGTCTGGGAATGACAAATGTCGGAGCATATCTGCTCTTTGATGATGCACCCGCTACATACTTTAACCTTATGGGCGTTGTTCATGGTGCATTGGTTTATAAAAATGCAAAGGGTGAAATACTTCTTGCAAAGCTTATAAACAACGGTTTTTATGACGATGTACAGACATCTTCAATAAAAAGTGAAACATTCCAGTTGATTTATTACTCACAGCCGAGAAAGCTTCCGTATGAAGTGGTAAGAAACCCGTTCACGGGCAGAACATACTATCACATAAACTTTTTTGGTGGTGAGATGCTAAGATCATACCTTGGTGTTCAGGGATGGTTGGCTGACGGCTCGGGCCTTGTTTGCGGAACAGCGCAGGGACATATTTATGTCTATGATATAAAATCACAGATTCTTACATATCTTGACCAGGCATCGTCTAACAGCGGAGCTATTAACGCTGTGGTTTGTGCAAACGGCTGGATATATTATCACAAAACAGTAGATGCCCAGACAACAATCTGGAGAATACATCCCAAAACCCTTGAAAAAGAAGAAATGCTGACGCTTCCGAAAGGCTTCAGGCCCTCTTATATGACGGTAACGAATGACGGAAGATATATGGCGTTCCAGCAGCAGACATGGGGCGGAGCATTTGATGTTCCGGCAGGAACAACACCTGTTGTAAGAGCCGACCTTGTAGAGAAGAAAACAGAATACAGATACTGGTCGTTTGACACTCCGGGCGGAAACCTCGTAAACCACGAGCAGATAAATCCGGTTTATCCGAATCTTATCGCATTTTCACATGACTACACATCGGGTTGGACAACGTTCCATATCCTTGACAGATGTAACATTATGGACTTTGACACAGGCGAGGTTATCTCATATAACTCAGGTCAGCTTTATGACGGCAGAACCGAGCAGATGGTAACCCACGAGGTGTGGGGACTTTCCGGTGAGCACAGATGGTTCTCGTCATGGGCAACAGAAGGTAAAGACCATCCGGGCGAGCTTCCGGCGGTTGTAAAGATTGATAAGGACGGCACACACCGTCAGTACTACCGTACAATGAGCGGTAACTCCGTACACGCAGGTATAAGCGGTGACGAAAAGATGATTTGCTGCGACTTTGACATTCGTCTTATTGCAACAGAAACTCATCAGGTATTCCCGATAGTTAATCTTGCAGGCGTTGTAGGAAGCCGTAACCACCCGTACCATCCGCATCCGCATCTTTCATATGCCGGCAATATGGCAAGCTGGGCAGAGGAGCGTAACGGTATCCTCGGAATATCATTTATAGATTATACCGACATCCTTGAAAACGAGGTTGCCAAGGGCGGACGTTATGAGTTTGGCGACGATGTAATGCGTGTAAGCTACAAAGGCATCGAATGTGAATCGTCAATAACAACAAGAGCAGGCAAGGAATGTGCCGTTGCAAAACCGGGCGCATCAGTATTCCTTGATATAAAGCCTGAGGTTATAGACGTTGATAACGGTGCGGCAAAGATTACATTTGAATATTTCGATGACAGTGACAAACCGATTGTTCTTACATATACAAAGGGCGTTGAAGAAAAGAATGACGCATGGCGTGTATATAACAAGACAATCGACATAAAGCGAAACAACACCAAAAAATGGCAGACAGCCGAGGTTGTAATCGACTGCGGTAACTTTGAAAGCATCGGTAAGTTTGAAACTGACTTCAAGATAAGAGGTACAGAAAAGAGTGTATATATTGCAAATGTCAAGGTTACACCAATCAAGAAGTGAAAGGGAGTCTAACATGAAAAAACATTTAAGAAAAGCATTGAGCGCCTTTTTGGGCACTGCTATACTGTTATCGTGTATGAGTGCATTTGCCCAAACCCCGATGCAGATTGAATGGTCGGGTGATTACAGTGATAACACAAAGCCGACTGTTACGGTTTCGTTTGTATCACCTGCAGAGTATGTGCAGGAGATAACAGCGGTTATATACGATAAGGACATCGCAAACCCCGCGACTTCAGACTATGTCAGAATTGCAGAGGTTACAACAAGTGACAAAGAAAAGAAAGACCTTGTCTTTAATATAACCAACGCATTTTCAGAAACAGACGGTGCGTATACCATAAGACTTAAAGGAAACGGTCATAAAAAGGACGAGTGTATAGACTCTGCATCGTTATATGTTATAAAACCCGGAGCAATTCCCGGAATATTGAACGATTTCAAGAACACAGCAATATTTGAAACCACTCTCAGCAAGGTGATGGATGCACTTCAGCTTGATGCAGAGGCAGACGGCGCACGCCGTGCAAAGCGAATTGAAATTATGATAAATATGCAGGCAAACGACTTCGGCGGTGGCTTTGCAACACTTGAAGATGTTCGTCTTGCGTGGAAGATATCAGATACTATCGCATATATCACAGACGCAGGCTCAACTGCAGAGGGTATAAAGGAAAGAGTAGAGAACAACGCATCACTTATCGGAGCAGATACAGAAAATGCTGACTATATAGCATTTATTGACGATGCGTGTGCCGATATTCTCGCATATTCATCAGAATATAATCAGAACGGCGGCGTTAAGTCGTTGAAGGACTTAAGAGGTATCCTGAACCAGTATATCGGTCTGAATGCAGTAAATGCCGCATCAGAGGAAACACTTTACGGTGTATTTGAAGGCTACAAGAACTATTTCGAGTTGCCCACAGAAAGCTTTAATAAGTACAACAATTTCTCAAGAGAGAACAAAGACAAGGCTTTGAGACTTATTAACAACAAGAATTTTGCAAAGAATGCAGACCTTGTAACAGCGTTTGTAAACGGAGTAGCGGCGGCAGAAACGGCAGCCCCCACAACTACAACACCGCCCGTTATTGTAATTCCGCCGACAGGTGGAGGTACAAGCGGCAGTTCGGGTGGCGGCGCATCACTTTCAACTCCGCCGGTATCGGCACCAACAACGCCCGAAGCTGCCAAGACACCGTCATTTAAGGACGTACCGTCAAATCACTGGGCATATTCGTCGGTAACAACACTTGCACAAAAAGGCATCATAAACGGTTATGATGATGACACATTTAAGCCTAACAATAAAGTAACACGCGAAGAATTCGTTAAGATGATAGTAGGCGCAACAGGTCTTGTAGTGGCAGACACAGCCTGCGACTTTGCAGATGTTCCCGGAAATGCGTGGTTCTATGAATATGTGGCATCAGCATTTGCTGCAGGCGTAGTATCAGGTATAGACGAAACAACATTCGGTGTAGGACGCAATATAACACGTCAGGATGTTGCAGTTATTGCCGCAAGAATCCTTGACTACTTAAAGCCGGGGGCATATACGGCAGCTGAAACAACACTTACAGATATTGACAGTGTTTCAGATTATGCAGTGCAGAGCGTAAAGCTCTTAAACAATATGGGTATAATAAACGGCTATGACGACGGTTCGTTTATGCCACGCAATGAACTTACAAGAGCAGAAGCAGCTGCAATAATAAGCAAGCTTGCAGAAAGCTTATAATCTATGGGAGGGAGAGCAATATGAATAAAAAACGTATAACGGCATTTTTATTGATGCTTAAGTGTTGCCCACTTTTGTGCATAAAATCAAGTTGTTCTTTGGTATCCTTAATATTATTATCGTTCAAATACTTGACTTTTTCGTAATCTAACTTTCCGTTTTTATTCGGCATTAACGCAAATCCAAAACGAGCAAAAAAATTTTTAAATTGCTTGTATTCAAATAAAAACCCAACTAGTTTTTCAGATACATGACGTTTGGGTAGATTTTCTTTATCAAGACAGAGATTTATTGCAAATTTAAAAATTTCCTGAAGCAGTAAGACTTCATCTAATGTTTCAATTGCTGTTGCAATATCCTTTTTATATATTTCGTCTAAAACAAATAAATCACTTGGATGGTTTATGTTTATCAGCTTATCGAATATTAAATAAATCGAATTATGGGTAAAGAAATATATCTTTTCATTTAAAGGTTTTAACATATCACATATATTCCATACCTGCTTTTTAAGAGATTCAAATTTATCAAAGGAGTATGGGATTTCTTTTAGTTCGTTAATTTTGTTTTTGTATTCTGTAAAGTCAGTTTCACATAGACTTACGACAATTGACCCCGGACTTTTTTCTATATGAAAAGTTGTTTTATTATCCCTATACTTAGTCAAATAATATAATTTTCCGTCCACACCATCAAATACTCTCATATGAGGACCTTGCTTTTCGTAATACATATTCATTCCTCCTTGCAAATAATAGATTTTATCGAAATAAATTTTTTGCAATTATCTATGTAATGTTAAAATCAGATTTTATATAATTGTATCACAAACAACAGATTTCTTCAATATCTGTTATTTGCAAATTTAATTTGCATTCGGCGGTCCGCAAATATAAATTTGATACGAAAGGAAGTGATTAATTTGCAAGAATCAATCTATAAAACCTACGATGAACTGCCATTGTTTCTAAATGCAGATACAGTAGCAAATGTGTTAGGAATATCAATTTCTAGCGCATATGAATTGATGCACGAAAAAGATTTTCCGGCGCTTAAAGTTGGGAACAGATTGGTTGTTCCTAAAGAAAGGTTTAAGCAGTGGGTTGAAACCAAAACAAATAAAATTTAAGAGGTGAAATAAAATTATGACTACAAATATATTCAGATACTATTTAAAGAAAACTTTCTATCATCCTGAAAGGAACAGTATGTTTTCAAGTTACAGAATGAAAGTTTTTTCCAGATATGCAATACTCCAATTGTGGCATATCGAACATTTCAAAGTTGGAGATAAAACTTACAACAATACTGAAATAAGATATATACTTTCAGAGAGAATGTTGCCCGAACATTTGGACAGTGCAATCGAAATCTTTGTGAGTTTGAATCGCGACTTTGGAGTGAAGATACT
>JAFODX010000012.1 GCA_017380475.1 Clostridia bacterium | reverse complement strand
GGCTGTATACAAATTGCGTGTACGGCGTATGCCGTATATAAGCAGAGTTGCAACAAAAATTATGGATATAAGCTCGGGTAGCCATATGGCAAAAAGCGTGAACGATTTTTCGTTACCTGCATATTGCAAAATAGTTGAGAGTGATTTACCCCAGTAAACAGTGTCATTATGCCAGAACATTTCCTGATATTCCAGGAATTTAAACCACTCGCCTGTTGTATGATAGTTGCAGGCAAGGTAAACGAAAGTTCCAAGGAACATAAGTACTATCCATAGTGCCTTCTTATAAAACAGCTGCCATACTTTTGCAAAAGACTTTTTTCGGAAAAGGGATATTATCTCATAATGTTCAATCCATTCAACTGCTGCGGGGACAATCAGAACTATTCCGGCAAGTCTTGACATTGACGCCAACGCACCGAAAACCCCTGCTTTTACCCAGTCGTGACGGCGGATGTAATAAAGTGTTGCCATAGAAGTAAACAACAACATACTTTCGTTCATCATTGTTCCGAAGAACAGTGCGTGCGGATAAACTGACATAAACACGATTGCACGTATTGCTGTCTGCTTGTTGTAATCAAGCGACATCAGCTTATACATATACGAACAGGCACCTGAATATGCAAGGAACGAAACAATAAGTCCGCTTAAGGTCATATCCTGAACGAAAATATTCATAGCTTTTATAATCCACGGATACAGCGGAAAGAATGCGAGTGTCGGGAACTCGCCGTTTTCTACATAAAATGAATAACCGCCCGTAGCGATACGGAAGTAGTTTTTTGCATCCCATTGCATATATGTGTCTAACAAGTTGGAAAAAGTGAACTCTTTGTCAGCCAACAGGAAGATTGCGAAAATCGAAATGATAAAAACTGCGATTCTGAAAAGCAGTGATATGCCGAAAACAGCAAATGTTTCACGGTTTGTTGCCGTGAAGCTTTGCTGTTGGATTTTTTTTGCGAGCAGTGGGTCAAGGACACTGTTCTTTTTTAAAGGTAATCCCGAAAATGCCAGAACACGCAATGCAATGGCAAGTATTGCACCGATTATTATAATACCTGAAATTATATTTACAGAAATCATTTTCCATCACCTATGAATTTTTCTATTATATAACGTGGTCTGCGTTTCACTTCCTTGTATGTCTTGCCGATGTATTCGCCGATAAGACCTGTACCCAGAAGCTGAAGTCCGCCAATAAACCATATTGAACACATTATTGATGCCCAGCCGGCGTCGGTGTGACCCATAATTTTCTGTACGATTGCATATATCGCCATTGCAACTGCAAAAATGCAGGCAATAACACCGAGTGTTGAAATCATACGGATTGGGTTAATTGAAAATGAGGTTATTCCGTCAAATGCAAAAGAAAGCATTTTCTTAAGTGGATATTTTGACTCGCCTGCAAAACGCTCGTTGCGGTCGTAATATACATTATCTGATTTATATCCGATAAGCGGAACAATACCACGCAAAAACAGGTTACGCTCCTCAAACTGTGAGAGTGCGTTAAGAGCATCTCTGCTCATCAGACGGTAGTCAGCGTGGTTATAGACCATATTAACACCCATAACCTTCATAAGCTTATAAAAACCGAGTGCAGTGATACGCTTGAATGCAGTGTCAGTGTCACGTTTGTTACGTACACCGTAGACAACCTGACAGTCCTCGTCACGGAATTTTCGTATCATATCCGGAATGACGTTTATATCATCCTGCAGGTCTGCATCAATGGAAATTGCACAGTCGCACAAGTCCTTTACTGTCATAAGTCCGCCGTAGAGTGCGTTCTGGTGTCCTGCGTTATGTGCAAGCTTTATTCCGCATACTTCTGTATATTCTTTTTCGAATCCTGAAATAAGCTCCCATGTTCTGTCCTTTGACCCGTCATCAACGAAAACGATACGGCTTGATGTGGAAATAAGATTTTCTTCTCTCATTTTTCCGAAAAGTTCAAGCATACGTTTTAGCGTTTCGGGCAGAACCTCCTCCTCATTGTAGCAGGGGAGTACGATATATGCGTTTACAGATTTCATTTTACTTCTCCTTTTGCTGAGTCCATCAGCTTTGTCAGCTCGTCTTTGCTGAAATTATAGATATTGTCGCAGAAACGACAGGTCATTTCAGCTTCGCCCTGTTCTTCTATTATATCAGAAATCTCTTTTTTGCCGAGTGATATGAGTGCACGCTCCATTCTCTTACGTGAGCAGTTGCACTTGTATTGCGGTGCGGGTGCGTTGAGCTCAAGTAACATATCAAATCCGTCGGTTACGGCGAAGGCTATGTCCTCTGCACTCATCCCGTTTACAATCATATCCGTAACAGGTGGCAGGTTTTCAATTATTTCTGTCAGCCTGTCTGCGACCTCGTCGGTTGCTTCAGGCATAAGCTGAATCATATATCCGCCTGCTGCCTTTATTGAAAGGTCGGTATCAACCAACACCCCCAGTGCAATAGCTGTTGGTATCTGCTCGCTCTTTGCGTAGTAATAGGTTAAATCCTCGGCAATCTCACCGCTTATAAGCGGAGTTCTGCCGATATACGGCTCTTTAAGGTCGAGGTCACGGATGACACTCAGAAAACCTTTGCCGATAACTCCCGACACATCAAGCTTTCCACGGCTGTTTGCAGGCAGGTCTGCTGTCGGGTTTTCGACATAGCCACGAACCTCAGAGCTTGCGTTTGCCACAACCGTCATCACACCGAGCGGTCCGTCGCCGTTTATCTGAAGAGTGAGCGAGTCTGTCTCGCTTTTTAACTGTGCACCGCCCAATATCGCACCTGCTGTAAGCAGTCTGCCAAGTGCTGCAGATGCTGTCGCAGACGTATTGTGTATTCTGTGCGCTTCATTTATTGTATCTGTAGTAATGGCTGTAAAGACACGGATAGCTCCGTCCGTGCTGTTGCCTCGAATAAGTTTATCCATAATAATCCTCCATATACCGATAGTATAACACAATTTCATCTGATTGTCTATAAAAAGAATTAAAAAACCTGCTCAATGAGCAGGTTTTTGATGGTGCCGATGATCGGGGTCGAACCGATACGGATTTTACTCCACCGGATTTTGAGTCCGGCGCGTCTGCCAATTCCACCACATCGGCATTTACAACGCTAATTATAATATCACACAATGGATAAAAAGTCAACCCTTTTTTATGATTTTACTGCAAAAAGATTGAAAAAAACACGGTGTTGGTGTATAATGTAGTTGTTAGTTATTAAGGTTAGGAGTTTTAATATGAACTTACCGATAGATTTTTGTGAGCGTATGCGTGAACTCGTAGGCGGAGAATATGATGATTTTATTAAATCATATGATACACAGATTAACCGTGGTGTACGCATAAATAAACTTAAATGTGATACTTTGCCCAAACTTTTTTCGGACAGTGAAAAAGTTTTATGGTGTCCTGACGGATACTATGTAAAAGACGGTACAGTATCAGGAAACCACCCGTATCACGCAGCAGGTGTGATATATTTTCAGGAGCCGTCGGCAATGTGCGTTGCGGAAGTGCTTCCGCTTTGCGATGATGCGAAAGTTCTTGATTTGTGTGCCGCACCCGGAGGTAAAACAACGCATATCGGTACAAGAATGAAAAACAAGGGACTTCTTGTTGCAAATGAAATAATACCAAAACGTGCCGCAATCCTTTCTGAAAATGTTGAAAGAATGGGACTTACGAACACAATTGTAACAAACGAAACCCCATCGCATCTTGCTGAAAAATTCCAGGGTTTTTTTGACGGCATAATTGTCGACGCACCGTGTTCAGGTGAGGGAATGTTCAGAAAAGAACCGCAGGCGGTGGACGAATGGAGCGTGAACCATACGCTTTCTTGTGCGGTAAGACAGAAGAATATTCTTGATGATGCATATAAAATGCTTAAATGCGGAGGCTATATAATGTATTCTACCTGTACTTTCTCGTATGACGAGAATGAAGCAGTGGTAAAACATATGATGGAAAAATACAATATGGAGCTTTGTCCGATTCCCGGACTTGATATGCTTTCGCAGGGAATTGGTGACGGAATGGAAAACTGCCGAAGAGTTTTTCCTCATAAGAATAAGGGAGAGGGGCATTTTACTGCACTTCTGCGCAGGACGGAAGAAAATGAAACAGCTACAGAGTTTGTAAAAAAACAGAACAAAAGAAAAGATACGACGCTTGAAACTGCCGTAAGACTGTATTATGAATTTGAAAAATCGGCACTTAAAGTACATCTTGACGGTGAGTTTGTTCTTTTCGGTGACAATTTATATATGTTGCCCCAATACGTTGATATAGACAAATTAAAAGTCCTGCGATGCGGATTACATCTTGGTGAGGTAAAACGTAATCGTTTTGAACCGTCGCACGCACTTTCCCATGCTTTTGATGAAGATGTATATATTAATAAGGTAGAAACTCTGCAGAATTCAGAGGATATTAAAAAATATATGCACGGTGAAACGCTTTCATCAGACGTTTCGGGATGGTGTGTAATAAAAACAGAAAAATACATTGTCGGATGGGGCAAAGGAAGTAACGGAATTGTAAAAAATCACTATCCAAAGCATTTAAGAACACTTTAAAAAACCTCTTAAAGGACCGAAAAACACTCATTTTACAGTAAATGTTACACAAATATTACGAAATATTTCACTAAAATTGCAATAATGTTGCAAAAATTGAAAAAAATTTGCAAAAAAGGGTTGACAAGTAAAATAAAAGGGTGTATAATAGGCTTTGTAATAATTCGGTAACATTTGTGCAAATTTCGTAACACAAATATTTTCCGGAAAAATTACAAGGAGGTTTATTTTAAAATGAGAAATTTAAAGCACACTATCATGGCGATAGGTTCTGTTGCAATGGTAGGAACGCTTAGCTTTTTTCAGGTGTCGGGTATGTCTGCTCAGCCTATGCATGACACTAATCTTATCACCGGAAACTCAACAGAGACAATAACTGTTGATGCTCAGGGGGTTGAAGACGAGACAACAAAGCAGGCGATAGCTGAAAAGAGTTCTTTAACAGCAGGATATGCTAAAGTTACCGGTACTACAGAGTTGAAAACTTCACCGAGTGACGAAGCACAAACTATAGGAACAATGAGTGGAGCCGAAAACTTAGAGGTTCTTGAAAGTACCGAAGATTGGTATAAGGTAGTAGTAGACGGTGAGGCAGGTTACGTAAAGAAGGACTATGTCACACT
>JAFODX010000011.1 GCA_017380475.1 Clostridia bacterium | reverse complement strand
TTGACCAAAACCTGAACAGATTATTTGCAGGAATGTTCAGAGAGAGTATATCAGACGTAATAAATGATATGATAATTGAGATAAAAACGATTACAAAGATGTAGACAAATTCCAATTTGTTGAACTAAATACATATATGATAAGGTGCATACTATAAATGTATCAATATTTCTGTATGCACCTTTTTGTATACTTTTACCCATCAATACTTATCTAGAAATGGGAGTAACAGAAAAAGAGGAGTACAGAGATATGGATATATATAACTACGGAACAATGCAGGGTGAAAAAAACAGACGCAGACGTCGCAAAATTACAGGTATTGTTGTTATTCTTATAATTCTTCTTGTTGGCGTCGGTGCTATCGGTGTGCTCACAAGCAACGGACCAGAGTATCAGATGCGAAAATCAATTATTGAGGAAAACCATGTGCTGAAAGAAGAAAACGCAAAGCTGAGAGAAGAAAACAAAAAGCTGAAAAAAGAGGTTAAGGAAAAGTCGGAGTTTATAGAAAATTTACCCGAGGAACCAACACCCACCCCCGAAGAACCAACATCTGAACCCACAACCCCACGAAACTAAAGAGGTATAAAATGTCAGTAAAGATTATAACCGGCGGTATCGGTTCGGGAAAGACCCGATATTGTACGGACGAAATGGAAAAACTGCATAACAAAAGCCCTGAAAAGCGGTGCATAATGATTGTACCGTCACATTACTCGCACGAAACCGAAAGAATGCTTATAAACAGATTCGGCGGTACGGGGCTTAACAATATCGAATGTACATCGTTTGAAAAGCTTTCACGTGAGCTTTTACCGCAGGTTTTAAGACGGCTCGGTGCACCTGCAAAGCACGTGCTTATTTGCCGTGCAATAGCACTTACACTTAAAGAGCTTGATACTGACAGGTTCGATACACGGCTCATCCGTGCCGCAGGAAAGAACGGATTTATTGACGTGTGTGCATCGCTCATAAGCGAAATGCACCGATATAACGTGACCTGTGATGATTTACTTGAACAGGCGGAAAAATCAGAAAACCCCGTACTCAGTCAAAAACTTGAAATTCTTTCTTTTATTCTTAAAAACTATGAGAATCTGCTCTGCGAAAAAGAATATACAGATGCCGATGATGACCTTTCACGGCTTTCTGCAGTTATAGGTAACAGTTTTGGCAAGAGCGACAGTATATGGATAGATAAATTTGATGAACTTCTTCCTCAACAGCTTGAGGTTGTTTTCGCACTTATCGACAGCGGTGCAGATATAACAATAACATTTACTACGCACAATAACATTGATGATACATACTACGGCACAAAAAAGGCTATAGCGGACATAACAGAATATGCAGACGCAATATTTATCCGTCTTGAAAATTCAATGTCGCATATAAAATCACCTGATTTGAGATTCCTTTTTGAAACCTGGTTTGACCATACTGTATATGACGACGACTGCAACAATGCCGAAATTTTTGAGGCACGTGATGCGTACACGGAAACTGAACACGTTGCAGGCAAAATTTTAGACCTCGTACGTGAGGACAAGTACCGTTTTTGCGACATCGGTATTATATGTCCCCAAAAAGACAGCTATTCGCATATTCTCGAAACTGTTTTTGACGAGTACTCTATCCCCTACTATTCAGATGAACGTATCTCAATATCCGAATACCCCATAGCCACACAGTTATTGTCACTCTTTGACATAATTGAATACAACTGGGACTATGAGTCTGTGTTTGCGTATCTGCGTGCCGGTTTCGTCTTTGCAAAAACACATACACAAAACGGGAAAACGGTATATAAGCGTCTTGACCCCGATGATATTGACTTGCTTGAAAATTATGTTTTAAAATACGGTATACGCTATAAATCGGCGTGGTGCCGTTCGTGGCTTGACTCTAATCACGGTATCATTGATACTGCGTTCGGAACCGAACCTGAATCGGGCAATATTTCAGAAAAGACGGACACTCTTCGTCAGGTTGTTATTGAACCGATTGTCCGTTATACAGAAAATTGTGCAAAGGCAGAAACCGTTTCGGATTATTGCCGTGCTTTATTTGAATTCCTTGAGGATATAAATCTGTATCAGGGTTTAAAAAGCGAATTGCTTTCACTTGCCCTCAACAGTGCAACAGCAGATGCACAGCGTTTCGGACAGATATGGAATCTGATTCTTGACGTGCTTGACCAGGTAAATAATGCTCTTGGCGGGGAAAAAGCAACTCACGCCGAATTTGCCAACTACATAAAAACTGCAATGAGCCAGTGTCAGATTCGTACAGTTCCATCAGGTATAGACCGTGTGTTTATCGGTACACAGGATATGAACCGTGCAATTCCGACACCTGTTGTTTTTGTTATGGGTGCAGTTTCGGGAACGTATCCCCATATCAGCAGTTCCGAGGGATTCTTCTCAAACGCCGACAGAGAAACGCTCGCAGCTAACAACCTGCACATTGCACCAACCACTGTAAAACGTGCGGAAAAGGAGCGTAATACAGTCTATAAACTGTTATCTGCCGTTACGGACAAGCTATATATAAGCTATCCGTCAATGACCGCAGACGGTGCATCAACGCTTCCGTCACAGATGATTTCAGATATATCTCATAAGCTGCGAAACATAAAGAAATACGACGGCATTTTGCCTGATGATATGATGTATATCTCATCACCAAAAGCTACACTGCATAAGTTTCTGATAAATCCGGGCAACAACCCGTTATGGTCACACGTTGATGCGTGGTTTTCGGAGCACGACGAATGGAAGAACACACTCTTTACGGTAAGAAAAGCAAAAAAACAGTTCAGACGCCGTAAAATTGAACTTTCATCAGATGTTGCAAACGAGCTTTTCAGTGGTAAAATCCGCTACAGTGCAACACGGCTTAATTCATATGCCAGCTGTCCTTTTTCACATTTTATGCAGTACGGTCTGCGTGCAAAGGAACGTGACGAATATGAGATAAAGCCAACAGATACGGGTACATATGCACATGAGATTATCAGTCGTTTCTGCAAAACGGTTGACAGCGATTCCGCACTTGACTGGAAAACGCTTGATGACGGAAAATGTACTGAAATCGTATCGGGCATTGTATCGGATACGATAGAGAAGATAAACGCCTCGGATTTACGTGACAAGGAAATGACAGCTGATATTTTAAGCCGTATGGGCGACACGGTAACAGAGGCAGCAAAAACCGTTTGCAGAAGTATCCGATGCGGTGATTTTATGACAGACAGTTACGAAAAAGAAGTTACTGTATCGCTTACAGACAACATCGAGCTTGGCGGTACGATAGACCGTCTTGATGTGTGTCCCCTTCCCGACCGCAACGATTACAGAATAATAGATTACAAGACAGGATATAAAGAATTTTCAGTAGCCGATATTTATCACGGACTTGATATGCAACCTGTTATATACGCACTCGCTATGCGTATCTTAGACAATAAGGCAACGGTTTCGGGAATGTACTACAGTATGGTTCATAATAACTTCCCTACAATTGATGTTACAAGCAGAGAGTCTACGGCTATAACTGCACTAAAAAAGAATACTGCATATACTGGTATCACGTTTGTCGGCGATGATAAAAATACAGTTATACCGGATGATGAAAAAAACAGAATAGAATCCGAACTTTCAAGAAGCGAGGGTTCACTCTTCTTCCCCGGGAGGTCGGACGAATCCGGGTACAGCAAATATGTACGGACACGGCCTGAAGGTGAGTGGCTTATGGAAAAAGTGCGT
>JAFODX010000154.1 GCA_017380475.1 Clostridia bacterium | reverse complement strand
CCGATGGCGGTAAATTGCAGGAAGAAATAGGCAAGATCCGTCCTTAACTCTGATTCTGTAACACCATTTTCAAGGTCTTTTTTATAGAACGGGTAGAAAAGTCTGTCAAAGTTAGAAAGTGAACGTACCTGCAAACCTTCTATATGCTCGCTTAACATAAAGTAGATATAATCAACAAGCAGTGCCTCGTAGAATGTTTTCGGAGGATTGTGAGTAATGTTTTTTAGTGCCTCTGCCGTTTTCTCCGAGCCTTTGGTGGCTTTTGCAAGGTCGGTAAGTCGTGCAAGGAAGTTTATGATAGCTGTATATGTAATCTTAATGCCTTCGAAAAATGCATCCTCATCATCTGTCAAATCACGTTCCGAACGAATCTTTTCGCTTTCATTTAAAAGTCCTTCAAAACCAAGCTCAAAAATTCTGTCCCAGTATGGCACACTGTGGTCATAATCAGGCCATATTGTAACTATTCCGTCATCCTCAAGCTGATTACGTTTTTTTGCAACCTCGGGAATTAACTCGCAAAAAACTTCACCGCTCCATTCGTCGGTAATCATACCGTTAACGGGACGGTCGATTGCGTTTATAGCGGGGAAAATATCCCGGCAGTCGCAGGAAATACGTGTGTTATCCAATACGAACTCAAAAGCCTTTGCTTTGCGTACCGGATGGGGAAGATGTGAGATTTCTTTATCACGTCTTGCAATTTCACTTTTTATCAAATCTCCGTCCATACCGGTTTCGGGTGCAAATATGTCATCCACACGAATAAAACGATTATCGTTATCGGTATATTTGTTCATTATATAATCATAATCAGTGTCTTTAATGTATTCCATAACAAAACCTCCTTTTTTGATATAGTAGCAGAAAAACAGGGGTTTGTAAATGATTAAAACAAAACACTTGACTATTTCAAAACAAAAAGATATAATAAAAAGGGTGATGAATATGGAAAAGTTTATAAAGAGTGATTTGAATATAGAAACAATAGTTTTTGCTTGTTTTGTGGCAAGGGGTACAGGCGATGCAGTGCATAAAAACCGTCCAAGTCACGGACTTGCGTTTCATACAAGCGGTGAAAAGGAATATAACTTTTCGGACGGAACAAAGCTTTTGACAAAACCAAACACTGTAATATATCTTCCCAAAGGTTCAGATTATGTTGTTAACACAAAGGTGCAGGGAGATTGTTTTGCCATAAATTTCGATATTTCTCCGCAGACGGATTTTAAGCCGTTTGTTATGCCTGTGAAAAACACTAAAATGCTTGAACATTTTAAAACGGCAGAGAAAATCTGGACAGCAAAGAAACCGGGATATATGTTTAAATGTAAGGCAGAATTATATAACATTCTCTATCTTATGCAGGAGGAGTTTTTATCTGCATACACTCCAACGAGCAAGTACGAGATTATACGTCCTGCTGTAGATTATATCCATCGCTACTACCCCGAAAAGCTTCTTAATGTATCAGAACTTTCCAGAATGTGCGGAATAACACCGGAATATTTCAGAAGACTGTTCGGGAGTTTCTTTGGTGTATCACCTATAAAATATATAAACGCACTTAAACTTGCACGTGCCGAAGAACTTTTGTCATCACAGATGTATTCGGTAACTGAGGCGGCACAAATGTCGGGATATACCGATATGAGTCATTTCAGCCGTGAATTTAAAAAACATACGGGAATGAGCCCGACAGAAGTTATGAAGATATAAAAATCCCACAGCAATCGCTGTGGGATTTCTCTGTTTAAAGTATCTCTATATCAGCATAAATGGGTGAATGGTCGGTTGAACCGAGGATTTCCTCATTTATCACCAGATTCTGCTTTGTGACGCATACACTGTCTTTATATGTCAGTATATGGTCGATTGAGGTTGTGTAATCTTTTTGCGCGGGTTTTCCGTGAAAATTCCCGTCATCGCCCAATACCGGATAACCGTGATACGAAGCTGACATTGAATGGTCGTCAGTGAGCTTGAATGATGTATAAATGCCCTTTTGTTCGAGAAAATTCAGTGCATCACTGTTTACTGAACAGTTAAAATCACCTACTGCAAATACAACAGCATTGTATTTCTCTCTGATATATGACATCTTATCATAAAGTTGCTCTGCGTTGCGTACCCGTGCCTGATCGTGTTCCTCGCCTGTTTTGAACCAGAAATGGGTACTGCACATACCGAACTTTTTGCCGGTTTCATTTTCTGTGACAACCGCCCATGTTATGGTTTTACTGTCATCAATATAGGGGAGTGGCGGAAGCTCGTCAAACCATACCCAGCCACATTCCTGCAATGTGTAGAGCGACTTTTTGAAAAACACAGGAGTCCATGTATTTTCTCTCACGGCTACGCATTGATAGTCCTTTGTAATCTCCCTGAAAAGGTTTGATTTATAGAAATTCGGTGAGAACTCCTGAAAACCGAACATATCTGGCGAATACTCTTTTATTACGTTGAGTATTCCGTCCTCACGTGGCTCTACAGGATTATCAGCATAATCAGACCAGACGTTTAATGACATTATACGCATATGGATTGACCTCCATTTTAGTCTTTCCTGAGTTTACTCTTGGGAATGTCTATGTAATCAAATACGTTTATCGGCTGTCCTGTTGCCATTGACTTGTTCGCACAGATACCAGTCATAATACTCATAGCACCGTCGATGTGTGAAGCCGCACGGTGAAGCGGATCATACGCTGCATTCGGGTTAAAGATGTCGTCAAGCATAACATCGTCACCGCCGCCATGACCGCCTTCAAGCTTCTGGATTTCAACCTCGTATCCGGGTTCAAACATCGGATATACAATAATTCTTTCGCTTTCAACGAGTCCTTCCTTGCTAGCATCGTCCTGACCATTGATGTATATAGATTCTATAAGCTTCATCTCAACTCTGCCCTTTGTACCTGTGATGCAGACATTAAGTCCCTCATACGGTGAGAAAGCATTAAGTGAATATGACATGATTGCGCCGTTGTCATAGTTAACAATAACGTTCATTACGTCTTCGATGCTTATATTGTCACCGAATACGCTCTGGTCACGGATATATCCGTCATCCTTTTCAGCATCAAGATAAAGTTCTCTTAACCAGTCACTTTCTGTCATATCAATTGCCCACGGGTCACCCTTTGCATTTTCGCTTCCGTAGCAACGTGAATAGAACTTTGTGATTCCTCTTTCTTCTGCATTCTCTCTGCCGTAGAACTTCAGACCGCCCTGTGCATAAACCTTAACAGGGAATGAGTTAATCCAGAAATTAACAAGGTCAAAGTGGTGTGTAGATTTATGAACCATAAGACCGCCGCTGTTACGCTTATCTCTGTGCCAGCGTCTGAAATAATCAGCACCGTGTGATGTGTTTAACAGCCACTCAAAATGTATCTGCTTAACATCGCCGATTGTACCGTCTTTTATAATCTGACGCAACTGTGAATGATGCGGTGCATAACGGTAGTTGAATGATACACGCAGTTCCCTTCCTGTACGGTCAATTGCCTCAAGAATCTTTGCACACTTCTCATCGTCAACTGTCATAGGCTTTTCTGATATAACATCACAACCCATTTCCATTGCCTTTATAATGTAACGGTGATGTGTTCTGTCAACGGTTGCAACGACAACTATATCGGGTTTTTGTTCTTCTATCATTTTCTCAAACTCGTCAGCGTTATAGAGTGCAACATCGTGATAATCATAATCTCTTTTTAATGCCGTCTGTGTATTTTCAAGTCTTGTACGGTTGATATCGCAAAGACCTACAATTTCGCATGAGTCTTTGTATGTTACCGCCATAGCCTTAAGCCACATTCTCAATCTTCCGCCCGTTCCCACGCAGGCATATCTTTTCTTTTCCATTTCGATATTCTCCTTGTAAAATAAGTATTGACAATT
This sequence comes from Clostridia bacterium, assembly GCA_017380475.1. Classification (GTDB taxonomy): domain Bacteria; phylum Bacillota; class Clostridia; order UBA1381; family UBA1381; genus Ornithomonoglobus. The sequence continues at coordinate 8,437 of JAFODX010000154.1, read as the reverse complement.
AATTGTCTTATGTATATAATACAACTATAAAATCAAGTTGTCTATAAAAAAATAGTCCAAAAAAACAAAAATATTGCCATAAAGAGGAGAAATTATGGAAATCAAGTATACAAACGAAGTTGCGGTTAAAATAGAGAGCAGACTTTTTGAGAAACAATTTGATATGACTTTTCTTGAAATACATGATTTTTATGAAGTATATTATCTTTTAAGCGGTGAACGGAAATATTTTATTGAAGACACTATTTATAAAATTGAAGCGGGCGACGTTGTATTTGTACCGCCGAATGTTTTGCATCGCAGTCTGACTGACGGGGAGGGCAGATATTCACGCATTCATATTGCAATTCCGTCCTGCGCGTTTGAAAAGGAAATGTTATCCGAATTTGAGTCGGCTTTTAACGGATATATTTTGAAAATACCGTCCAAGAGAAAAAAGTTCTTCGAACAGATTCTTGAAAAGATGGAATATGAATACAATAAAAATGATTCATACAGTGAATATCTGATAAACAATGCGGTGAACGAACTGCTTGTGTTTCTTCTGCGTGTAAATAAGGGTATGGAATTTCAGCCGTCTGAAATCGAGAGTGACAGAATAATCAGTCAGGCGGCGTATTTTATACGAATGAACCATTGTTTCCCCATCACACTTGAAGAGGTGGCAAGCGAGGTGGGTATGAGCAGAACGTATTTCAGTAAACTGTTCAAGCGAAAAACCGGATTCGGGTTTTCTGATTATCTTGCAGGAGTAAGAATAACCGAGGCTGCACAGCTTCTCACTGAAACTGATATGGATATAACAAGTGTTGCAACACGGTGCGGATACAGTGACAGCTCATACTTCGCCGCAGTTTTTAAAAAGATAAATGGAGTAACTCCGGTTAAGTACAGAAAATCATCGAGAACATAAAAAAGTCTGTGGCTTATGCCACAGACTTTTTTGCTGTTATTATTCAGCAGCTTTTCCTGATTTTTTTACGAAGAGCATACTCATAAGCAATGCTACAATATAGAGAGCAATCGTTACATAGAGCACTGTCTGATAACCGGTCGGGTTAACAAGAACACCGTTTATTTCAACTTCCTGACCGAACTTGTTCACAATCCAGTTTGCGAGCTGGTTACCTGTAAGACCTGCAAAGCCCCATGCTGAAAGTGTTATACCGTGAATAGCACTGATGTTGCTCATGCCGTAGTGGTCTGAAAGCAATGTCGGAACATTTGAGAAACCACCGCCGTATCCTGCATTCACCATCATTATGAGTGCAAGCACCAGAACTATAAGTAAAGTGTTTCCTGCGCCATTCTGAATTCCGCCGGTTACAATAACAAGTGCAGTAAGAACAATAGATATAACAAATATCAGCTTGTAAATAGTGTTTCTGTCCTTGAGCTTGTCTGCCCATGCAGAAAAACCAAGACGTCCGCCTGCATTGAATATTGCAGAAACAGTTGAAATGATTCCTACAAAGCCTGCAAGTCCGAGACATTTAACAATCATTTTCTCCTGCGAGATAAGTGCAAGACCGCAAGTGATGTTTATGTAGAACATAAGCCATATACCGATGTAGTTTGTAAGGGGCTTTGATTTAAGAACGTCCATAATCTTCGGTGCTTTTTCATCACCCTGAGGCTCGTGCCAGTCATCGGGCTTCTTAAGAAGAAGGTGACCTACAAACATCATTACGAAATAAACACACGCAAGGATTATAAACATCTTGTATATACCGCCCTTGCCGAGGTTTGCGAGCATCCACTGCATAATCGGGCTTGCTATAGCTTTTGCACCGCCAAAGCCTGCAACTGCAAGACCGGTTGCAAGACCTTTACGGTCCTTAAACCAGAGCATAAGTGTCTTAACGGGTGAGAGGTAACCTGTACCAAGACCAATACCCATAATGAAACCATAGCAAAGATATATGCCTACAAGTGCGAATACGCTTCCCTGATGCAAACCGCCGTAGTATATAAAACCACCTGTGCCTGCCATACCGAGTGCAAAGCATATTGACGCAATGAGTGATGACTTATGAATGTCTTTTTCAACTACATTGCCCAGGAATGCTGCAGACATTCCAAGGAAGAAAATCGCAAGGCTGAACGCCCACTCTGTTGCACCTTTTGAAAAACCAATGTAGTCAGCGATTTCCTGACTGAAGATTGACCAGCAGTAAACCGTACCTATACTGAAATGTAAAAGGAGTGCCGGTATAGCTGCCCTTATCCATTTGTTGTTTCTTAACTTTTCCATTTGTAAATCCTTTCGTTTAAAACATTGTATTTTTACACAAACATCATATATATTAGCACAAAAATTCAATAAAATCAAGACAGAAATCAATAAAAACATATATTTCTATCATTTGTAAATGAACGGAAACAAAATGTACTGAAAATAAGGCGATATTACTATGAAACATCCCTTTTTGAGAGTGCTAATTTTTTCGGATAAAATGTTACTTTTTTCGGAAAAAATGGTATTGACATGAAGTGTTGTTTAATTTATAATTAGAAAAAATCCCAATAATAAGGAGATAATAGAAATGAAAGAATTAAAATTTGAAGAACTTTCAACAAGACAAAAGCTTGGAATGACATTCACTGCATTCTTGAACGCCGACGAGAGAACGCCGGAGGAGGATGCATTTATAGTAGATATGATTAAAGACCATTCTCTGGGTTCGGTATGGATTCAGGTAGGAAGCGGTTCTGTAGAAGAACTTATGAAAATGGTAAATGATGCGGCTGACTATCCGATACTTATATTTACTGACGCTGAAAGCGGAATAAAACCGTTTATGGTGGGCAGACATAACGCAATTGCGGCAACAGGAAATGAACAGCACGCATACATATTCGGTAAGGTAGTAGGTGTTACAGCACGTAAAAAGGGTTATAACGTTGTATGCGACCCGGTTGTGGATATGAACGCAGGAAGCCAGCGTTCGCTTGGCACGGATCCGGCGAGAGTAAGTAAGCTTGCAGAGGCAATTGCAAGAGGTATGCACGATGCTGGTGTTTTAAATATTGCAAAGCACTATCCGAGCGCCAATAATCCCACAGGTGTTGACTCGCACATGGGTGAGGCTGTATCACCCGAAACAAAAGAAGATTTGCTTAACCGTGCATTGATACCGTACAAGCATCTTATTAATGAAGGCTTGCTTGACGGTATTATGACAAGCCATAAAAAAATGATAAACATCGACCCGGACCGTCCGACAAGCCTTTCAAAGCCCGTCATAGACATAATCCGTGAACTTGGTTTTGACGGAATTTCAATAACAGATGCACTTTGTATGATGGGTATTCGTGCAAAGTTCGGCGATGTGGATGCAAAAGGCTTTGCACTTGCTGCCGGAAATGACACAATTCTGCCGTATGCAGGAAATCACAGAAAGCTCTTTGAAGACTACTGTGAAGCATACGACAAGGGACTTATTCCGGACGAAAGACTTGATGAGGCAGTACGTCGTATTCTTGAAGCACAGCATAAGGCTATGACACTCCCGAAGGATGCAGAACTTACAGATGAGGAAATCGAAATGTTCTACTCAATCAATAAAGACGGTGTATATGCAAAGTGTGACGAGGGCGTGACACCGAACATATCACGTGACGGAAAGCATTTTATTGTTGTTATGAACAAGTGTGAGTTCGGAATAGAAGAAGCGGGAAAGGTAGACGTTGATACATTCAGCGGCGGCTGGCATAACCCGTTTGATATAAAGGACAGACTTTGCGAGCTTTTCCCGAACTCGGAGATAAGATTCATAAACGAGTTCCCGACACAGTCACAGAACTACGAAATTATGCGTGATGCATTCGGATATGATGAAATTGTGTTCCTTACATTCTCCGAATCACTGGCATTTGTAGGCGAAGAGCAGCTTACTCACAGATTTATAAAACTTATGGAGGCAATGCAGCTTACAGACCGTATTTCAACAATAGTGCATTTTGGTAACCCGTTTGTTCTTGAGAAGCTTCCGCATTTCAAGAGATGGATTCTCGGCGGAAACTCAGCAGGCAGTGTCAATGCGTGTATTGATGTTCTTGCCGGTTTATATCCTGCAAAGGGCGTTCCTACATATGATTTCAAACTTAAATAATTAGCTTGATATAACCGCCGATTTGTGGCGGTTATATTCGTTATGGAAAAAATGCAACAAAAATCGGAAAGTTTGCATCTTTTATTGACTTTTTAATTCGTATATAGGATAATGAAAAAAATACTTTCAGGAGGAATAGAAAATGAAAGAATTAAAACTTGAAGAACTCTCAATACGACAGAAACTCGGAATGACGTTTACTGCGTTTATCAACGGTAGTTCAAGAACACCTGAGGAGGATGCGTTTATACTTGATTTGATAAAAAATCATTCGCTTGGTTGTGTATGGGTTCAGGTAGACCGTGACGGAGTTGAAGAACTAATCGCAAAGGTAAAGGAAGTGGCAGATTATCCTATTCTTATAATGACAGATGCAGAAAACGGAATTGAGCCGTATGTAATAGGCGAGCACAACGCAGTTGCATGCACAGGCAATATCAAACACGCATATATTTTCGGAAAAACACTGGCTGTAAATGCAAGAAAATTAGGCTACAATGTGGTGTGTAACCCGGTTGTGGATATGCGCAGAGGAAGTCAGCGTTCACTCGGTACAGATAAAGAAAAGGTCGGAGAGCTTGCCTCAGCAATTGCGCAAGGTATGCACGACGGCGGTATTCTTACTGTTGCAAAGCATTATCCGAGTTCCGTTAAAACTAACGGCGTAGACAGTCATATGGCAGAGAATTTTTCATATGACACAAAAGAGGACCTTTTAGCGGAAGCATTGTACCCGTATAAGCGTCTTATGGAAAAAGATTTGCTTGATGGTATTATGACAGGACATACAAAACTGCCAAACATTGACTCGAACAGACCTGCAAGCCTTTCAAAGCCGGTTATAGACGTTATCCGTGAGATAGGCTTTGACGGTTTTGCGATAACAGATGCACTTTCAATGATGGGAATCCGTGCAAATTACAACGATGTTGAGGCAAAGGGCTTTGCGATAGCAGCAGGTAACGATACAATTCTGCCGTGGGGCGGAAGCAACAGACAGCTGTTTGATGAATTCTGTCAGGCATATGATCAGGGACTTATCTCTGATGAAAGACTTGACGAGGCAGCAAGACGTATGCTTGATGCACAGCATAAGTCAACAGTGCTTCCTAAAGATGCAGAGCTTTCGGCTGAGGACATAGCTATGTTTGAATCAATCAACAAGGACAGCGTATGTGCAAAGACAGACGAAGGTGTTTCTACCGGTATTGATCCGAACGGAAACCATTACTTTGCTGTAATGATAAGAAGTGATTACGGAATGGATGCAGACGGCAAAGTTGATGTCGATACATTCAGCAGTGACGCCTGGCGTAAACCGCTTGATTTAAAAGCGAAAATACTTAAAAAGTTCCCGAACTCACAGGTTTCATTTGTGAATGAGTTCCCGGCACCGTTCCAGAATTATACAATTCTCAACAACTCAAAGAACTGTGATGAGGTGATATTCCTCACATTCTCAGAGTTTGTTGCATATACGGGTGCAGAGAAACTGACGCACCGTTTTGTTAAGCTCATTGAAGCGATGCAGTTAACTGACAGAGTTACAACAATACTTCATCAGGGTAACCCGGTTGTTCTTGAAGACCTTCCGCACGTGCCGAGATGGATACTCGGAAATATGTCTCCAGCAAGCTTTGATGCTTGTCTTGACGTTTTAGCAGGAGAATATCCTGCAAAGGGTGTAACCTGTTATGATTTTGAACTTAAATAAAAATAAAACAGAGTTGTTAAAAAACAACTCTGTTTTATTGGAAAAATTGCAAAAAACGGTTGCTTTGTAAAAAGAACTATGGTATAATCAGGGTAATTACGGCATATGCGCAAACGGGAGGAAATAACTATGATAGAAGCGACAAAAGATTTCTTGGCGCAACAGGAAGAATTGTATGCTAAACGTAAAGAAGAAATCCTTAATGCAAAGGATGAGCTTGTGATTAAGGGTACTACATATTACGTAAGTAATTCGGGTGATGATAACGCAGACGGTAAGACGCCTGAAACAGCGTGGCAAACAATTGACAGAGTTAATAAACAGTGGCTTTATCCGGGTGATGGCGTGCTCTTTGAAAGAGGCGGTTTATGGCGTGGTAAAGAAGTCCTTACAATGGCTGGAGTGTCATACGGTGCATACGGCGAGGGTGACAAGCCGAAGTTCTATGGCTGGATTGAGGATATGGCTGACCCGTCGTTTTGGGAGCTTGTTGATGAGGCTCATAATATCTGGAAATATACAAAGGAAATAACTGACCCCGGAACGCTTGTATTTAACGATGGCGAAGCACATTCAAGAAAGCTGATTCCGACATTCAGAAATATGCAGTTTGTATGCCGTGATGATATAAACAAGCCGTTTGTAATGGAAAATGAAATGACACAGGACCTTGATATATATTGGTTCTTTGACAGTATTCTGGAATATGGTACATCGAAGGGAGAAAAATTCCCGATACCTGCTGCTAATTCAAGTTGTTATGGAGATTTGTTCCTACGTTGTGATAAGGGCAATCCCGGAGAGGTGTTTGATTCAATAGAATCTATCGCAAGACACGTTGCATTCAGAGTAGGTGAGAATGCAAATGTTACAGTGGATAATATGTGTATGAAATATCTCTGCTTCGGTGTAACTGCAGGCGGATATTCAGTTGGACTTCACGTAACAAACTGTGAAATCGGCTGGATTGGCGGTAACATTCAGACATATAACGGCGGTGACCCGAACTATCCGGAGGGTAAGCGTGGCTCTGTAACACGTTTTGGTAACGGTATAGAAATCTACGGCGGTTGTGATGATTACATCGTAGAGGGCAACTATATTTACGAGTCATACGATGCAGGTGCATCGCATCAGGTAACAACCAGAAGAGAACTTATTATGCAGAACATACGCTATACAGATAACCTTATAGAAAAATGTGTTTACGGTATCGAGTACTTCCTTGACCAGAAACCGGGTTCAGAGGGCAGTACAATGAAGAACCTTGTTATGAACGGCAACATCATCAGACTTTCGGGCTATGGCTGGGGACAGCAGAGACATAACACTCACACACCTGCACTCATTAAGGGCTGGAGCTATACAAACACTGCAAGCGATTATCATATCTACGACAACGTATTTGACCGTTCAGGCTACAGAATGTTACATCTTGTTGCGGAAAAAGACGAGTATTGTCCGGAAATGCACGACAACACATACATTCAGGACATCGGCGGTATGATAGGTCAGTGGGGCGGAAACGAGGTTGAAGAGCCGGAAGTGGAAATCTTTGACGAGAACGCAGAAGAAAAAATTAAAAATGTATTTAAAGAGAAGAACCCTAAGGTTTATATAATTAAATAAGAGAGGTAAAAGAAAATGGTATTTGATAACATAAAAAATAAGGATTTATATTTGTCAATGCATCCGTGCTTTAAGGCAGCATTTGACTACATTGAAAAGGTAGTACGTGACGGCGAAGAGGTTGGTAAGTACGAAATCGACGGCAGAACCGTTCATGCAATGGTTCAGGAGTATGAGGGAAAAGAAGACCATCCCAAGTACGAGGGTCACAGACGTTATATTGATATTCAGTTCATTCTTTCGGGTAAAGAAATTATGGACTATGCAAATATTGCGGAGTGTGACACTATGACAGAATACAACCCCGACAAGGACGTTGAATTCTTTACCTGTGACGGACTTTCAACACGCATAAAGGCACAGACAGGCGATTTTGCAATCTTCTATCCCGAAGATATCCATAAGCCCGGTATAAAGTACGAGGACGGTACAACAATAAAGAAAATAGTTGTAAAGGTTTTGGTATAAAAATTTGGCGGACGGTTCAAAGTGGACTGTCCGCTTTTAATATGTGTTCAAGGAAAATGCGTGTGCATAATGATGTCTTTTTGTTTATATAAATTCTTGAATGGCGGTAAACCCCGTCATTTATCCGCAAAAGCTTTATTGACGGATGAATCTGACGTTGCCACGAAACGGCAGGGAAGAGACTCACTCCCATACCCATAACCAGATAGTCACGTATGCATTGCGGGTCGTCACATTCTATGACGATATCGGGATTTATGCAGGCTTCTCTGCAAAGTCTGTCTGTGAATGCACGCAGACTGTAGTTTTTGTGCAGACACAAAAACTTTTCGTTAAGCAACTCTGATACATTTATACTGTCACGATTTGCAATCGGGTTTGTTTTGTGAACGGCGAGCATAACCTCTTCGGAAATAAAATCATAACATTCAAAAACATTGCTTGTAAGTATTTCATCAGTTATAAGCATATCGTATTCTGCGTGTGACTTTTCACCGTCAAAATCGAGAAT
>JAFODX010000153.1 GCA_017380475.1 Clostridia bacterium | reverse complement strand
TGGCTACCTTCAAGTTTTTCATATTCGCGGATTTCATCCATGGGTACAAATGTGAGGAGTTTAAGACACTTACATACGTCAGCGTCGTCAACATTTCTCCAGTACTGATAGAATTCGTAGGGAGATGTCTTTTCAGCCGAAAGCCATACTGCACCACTTGCAGTTTTACCCATCTTCTTACCTTCGCTGTTTGTAAGAAGTGTAAATGTCATACCGTAAACCTGCTTTGAGTCCTTTCTACGGCACAAATCAAGACCGCCGAGGATGTTACTCCACTGGTCATCTCCGCCAAGCTCAAGCTTACAATCATACTGACGGCTGAGCATCAAAAAGTCATATGACTGCATAAGCATATAGTTGAACTCAAGGAATGAAAGACCCTTTTCAAGTCTCTGTTTGAAGCACTCTGCTGTAAGCATCTGGTTAACTGAGAAGCAGGCGCCGATATCACGCAGGAACTCTACATAGTTGAGCTTTAAAAGCCAGTCTGCGTTATTTACCATTATAGCCTTGCCGTCGGAGAAATCAACCACGCTTGAAAGCTGTTTCTTGAAACACTCGCAGTTATGGTCAATCACCTCAGGTGTCATCATCTGACGCATATCTGTTCTTCCCGACGGGTCGCCAACCATACCTGTACCGCCACCTACCAATGCAATAGGACGGTGACCGTGCATCTGCATATGACGCATAACAACCATCTGCAGGAAGTGACCAACGTGAAGCGAATCTGCTGTCGGGTCAAAACCAATATAGAAAGTTACCTTTTCTTTTCCTAATAATTCTCTTATTTCATTCTCGTGTGTACACTGAGCGATAAGACCACGCTCTTTCAACACGTCAAAAACGTTTCCTGTTAATTCCATTTGTATGAATCCTTTCATCTAAAACTAAACCTTATTTTACCACTAAACTGCGGATATGTCAAGTATTTTACGCCAATTCAAACAGACTCACCTGATTACTCTCACTCATTCCGTCAAAGCAACCGCTCTCTGTAAGAATCTCTATAACACTCTTTGTTGCGCCGGTGCGCAGCCTTAAGTCCTCAATATTCTTAAACTCACCCTTTTCACGCTCTGCCATTATCGCTTTTGCGGTGTTTTCGGCAAGACCGGGAAGTGCGTTAAGGGGCGGCAGGAGTCCGTCTTCGGTTATTATGAATTTCGTTGCATCGGACTTATACAAGTCCACCTTTTCAAATATATACCCACGACAGTACATCTCTATTGAAAGCTCAAGTATCGGGACTAACGCATCGTCTTTCGGTGCGGCTGTTCCGTCCTTTTTACGTCGGTTAATATCATCAAGAGCCTCTCGTGCCACAGACTCTCCCGATGCCATTGTGGATGTATCAAAATCATCTGCACGCACGGTAAAGTATGCCGCATAATATGCTTTGGGATGATGCACTTTAAACCACGCAACTCTGAATCCCATCATTACATATGCAACGGCGTGAGCTTTCGGGAACATATACTTAATCTTCTTACACGAGTCAATATACCATTCCGGTACATTCGCCGCACGCATAGCCTCTTCATCCTCAGGTTTAAGTCCTTTACCCTTTCTTACACTTTCCATTATCTTGAACGAGTGTTCTTCTTCAAGACCCGATGCTATTAAATAAATCATAATATCGTCACGGGCACAAATAGAATGAGAAAGGTCACAAAGTCCCTGCTGTATCAGATCCTGTGCATTGCCAAGCCATACGTCTGTACCGTGCGAAAGACCCGATATTCTCGCAAGCTCGGAGAACGTTGTCGGTTTTGTGTCCTCAAGCATCTGACGCACAAACTTTGTACCGAATTCCGGTACGCCGTATGTGCCAAGTGATGTTCCTATGTCTTTTCCGTCAAGTAGTTTGAGAGCTTTGTTTGAAGTAAACAAACTCAATGTTTCCTTATCATCAAGAGGGATTGTTTTTGCATCAATACCTGTTAAATCCTCAAGCATCCTGATTACGGTCGGGTCATCATGACCAAGCTCGTCAAGTTTCAGAAGGTTCTGGTCAATTGAATGGTAATCGAAATGCGTTGTAAATATTGTTGAGTTTACATCGTCAGCCGGATGCTGAACCGGACAAAACTCGTGTATATTGTTTGTGTACGGCACTACTATAATACCGCCCGGATGCTGTCCTGATGTACGTTTCACGCCCTCACAGCCCTTTGCAAGACGTTTCATTTGCGCATTACGCATTGTAACGCCCTTATCCTCACAATACTTTTTAACATAGCCAAACGCCGTTTTTTCAGCGACAGTACCTATTGTTCCTGCACGGAAAACAAAGCCTTCTCCGAAGAATGTTTCCGTATATTTATGGATTGTAGGCTGATAGTCACCCGAAAAGTTAAGGTCAATATCAGGCTCCTTGTTACCTTTAAAGCCAAGGAACGTTTCAAACGGGATATCGTGACCGTCCTTAATATATTGTGTTCCGCATTTCGGACAAACTTCATCAGGCAGGTCACAGCCTGAAAGACCTATGTCACTCTCGCGAAAGTCTACATTCTTACAATTCGGACAGATATAATGTGCAGGAAGTGAATTAACCTCGGTTATATCCGACAGATATGCCACAAACGACGAACCAACCGAGCCTCGTGAGCCTACAAGATAACCGTCCTCAAGCGACTTTCTTACAAGCTCCTGCGCAATTCTGTACATAACCGCAAAGCCGTTGGTTATGATTGAATTAAGCTCTTTATCAAGCCTTTTCTGTACCTTTTCAGGTAACGGCGAGCCGTAAATCTCTTCAGCACGTCGTATAGAATCGTTTCTGATTCCATCCTCTGCACCGTCTACAACCGGTGGGCATTTCTTTGTCGGTATCGGCATAACGTCCTCTACCATATCTGCAATGAGGTTGGTGTTTGTAACTACAACCTCGTATGCTTTTTCCTTACCAAGATACTTAAACTCTTCAAGCATTTCGTTGGTAGTTCTTAAATACAGCGGCGCCTGGTTATCGGCATCCTTAAAGCCTTTATAGTGCATCAGTATCTTTCTGTACTCTGCACCCTCCGGGTCAAGGAAATGCACGTCACACGTTGCACAGACGGGTTTATTAAGCATCTCGCCTATTTTTACAACACGGCGGTTTATTTCCTGCAGGTCCTCATCTGTATTTATATGCGGGTGACGGTCGCTTTCTTTCATATATGCGTTGTTGCCTATCGGCTGAATTTCAAGATAGTCGTAAAATTCTGCGATATTGCAAAGTGCTTCATCACCGGCACCATCAACCATAGCAGTTATCAATTCACCTGCCTCACACGCCGAGCCTATTATAAGTCCCTCACGTTTTTCTTCAAGCAGTGATTTGGGTATTCTCGGTGTTCGCATAAAGTATTTTAAATGCGATTGCGACACCATTTCGTATATATTACGTACGCCTGTTTCGTTCTTGGCAAGAAGTATTATATGAAATGCCTTTGTCTTTGACGAGGCAGTGCGTATGTCAAACTCTCTGTTGAAATTTTTAAGTTCTGTTTTCTCGTTCTTTTTAAGTGCGTCAAGCATTTTCACAAACGCCTGCGCTGTTGCCTCTGCATCATCAACCGCCCTGTGATGATGTGCGTTAATAACGCCAAGGTGCTTACAGAGTGTGTCAAGGCGATGGTTAGGAAGTTCTTTATACATACAGCGGGCAAGAACCATTGTATCAAGATAGGGCAAGTCAAAATTCCTTCCGCAGTTCTTTGACTCCTCCTTCATAAAGCCCATAT
>JAFODX010000152.1 GCA_017380475.1 Clostridia bacterium | reverse complement strand
TCAAGCGGAAATTCACTGGGCGGATACGGTTCAGAAATACGTGCCTCACAGCTTATTCTCACAGATATGATATGTTCATATATCCGGAGCAACATAAAAAGTAACGAAAGAAAACAGTATTTCGAATTGAAAACAATACTTAATTCTCACAGGGTGGAGGAATGGGAAAATGATTAAAGACAAAAAAGTATTAAATGCAATATACATAGGTACTCTATGTTCAATTTCGTATCTGGCGGTATATTTTGCGCGAAATATATTAAGTGTTGTAACACCGCAGATGATTGAAGCGGGATACAGCGAAGCATATATCGGAAAAGTGTCGTCGGTTTATTTTATTTTCTACGCTGTAGGTCAGCTTATAAACGGAGCAATCGGCGATAAAATCAAAGCAAAATATATGATAAGTTTGGGGCTTATCCTTGCCGGAATCACAAACACAGTTTTTCCATATATGATAGATGTAAACAAAGACACTGCACTTATAATCTACGGTATGACGGGATATTTTCTTGCTATGATATACGGTCCGATGACGAAAATCGTAGCAGAGAACACAGAACCGATATATGCTACACGATGTAGTCTCGGCTACACGTTGGCATCGTTTTTAGGTTCACCGCTTGCAGGTGTGGTTGGTGCGGTTCTTATATGGCAGAGCGTATTTGTGACAAGTACTGCGGTACTTGCGTTTATGGGAATAGTGTTCTTTAGTATATGCTGTCTTTTTGAAAAAAAGGGTATCGTAAAATATAATCAGTACGACCATCCCAAGGGCGAGGGCGGAGGAATAAAAATCCTCATAAAACACAGAATTATAAGATTCACGCTTATATCCGTTATAACGGGTGTTATAAGGACAACGGTAGTGTTCTGGTTACCTACATACATATCACAGTATCTGGGTTTTTCTGCAGATAAATCGGCTATGATTTTTACGGTTGCGTCATTTGGCATAGCTACAAGTGCGTTTATCGCAATATTCTTATACGAACGTTTACGTCGTAATATGGATTTAACACTTCTTATATCATTTGTGGCAGCTACGGTATTTTTCCTGGTTACGTACTTTGTAAAACAGCCTGTGATAAATATTGTTGCACTTGTGCTTGCCATAATAGGCGGTGACAGTGCGGCAACAATGTTATGGAGCAGATATTGTCCGAGTCTGCGTGATACGGGTATGGTATCGGGAGCAACGGGCTTCCTCGATTTTATGAGCTATATGGCGGCGGCTTTGTCAAGCACACTGTTTGCAAATTCTGTTTCTGCTATCGGCTGGGGAAACCTTATTCTTATCTGGGCAGGACTTATGGCTATAGGCGTTATAATCAGCATAAACCCTGAAAGATTGAAAAATAAATAAGTTTAGTGGTTACTGTTAAATCAGTAACCATTTTTTGTTGACTTTTCAATTTTTAAATGTTATAATGTCAGCATATTCAGGAGGTGATGAGATGTCAACAAAAATACGGCATGACAGATATGAAGAGGACTGGATGCGTGCGTTTCCGCTCGGTAACGGACGAATCGGTGCAATGGTTTACGGCAGTCCGCTTTGTGAACGGATAGAAATAAACGAAGAATCGCTCTGGAGTGGTAAACCACTCAAGGAAGAATGTAATTCCTCACCCCAAAAACTGCAGGAGATACGTGACCTGCTTTTTGACGGAAAATTCAAGGAGGCACGGATTTTATGCGATAAAACATTTTTGGCAAAACCTGAACGTGTCCGATTTTATGAAAGCTTTGGCGAGATATTTATAGACTATCACGATAAAAGCGAATACACTGACTATGAAAAAGAACTTGAGCTATCAGAGGCAATAGCGAAAGTAGCATATAAAAAGAACGGTATAAAATACACATCGGAAACTTTTGTTGATGATAAATACGATGTTTTTGTATATAGAATGACTGCGGACAAACCGTTTGGCTGTGACATAACAATGAGCCGTGAAAAGGACAGTGAGACATCTGTAATTGACGAAAATACTATAGAATTAAACGGCAGGATTACTTGGGAAAAGGACGAGCCTGTATACGGCGAAGCAGGCGAGGGAATGTCATTTGGTGCGAGAATTTGCATAAATTCGGACGGAGTGCAAACAGTTTCGGACAAGGCAATAACCGTAACAGGTGCTACATATGTTACAGTATATTCTGCTTTTGAAACCAATTACAATGTTTTAAAATATGATATAGACGAAACCATTGATTATAAATTAAAGCTGGCACAAAAAATAAAGACAGTAACCAATGCAGAATACAAAAAGGTAAAAGAACAGCATATTACAGAACATAAAAAGCTGTTTGATAATGTTATATTTGAACTTGATTCACCCGATGTTTCTGATATACCGACCGATGAACGTCTGAAGCGTGTGATTGACGGCAGTGAAGATTTTGATTTGTATACTCTGTACTATAACTTTGGCAGATACCTGCTTATTGAAAGCTCTGGAAAGCGTGCAACACTTCCTGCAAACCTTCAGGGTATATGGTGTAACGGCTTAAGACCGCCCTGGGGAAGTGATTATCACACAAATATAAATCTGCAGATGAATTACTGGCCGGCTGAATGTGCAAATATGCCCGAAACGGTAAATCCGTTTATACATTTTATGAAAATGATAGCGGAGTTTGGAAAAACAACTGCACAGGATATGTTTGGTGCTGACGGCTGGACAATTAACCATACAACCGATATTTTCGGACGTACAGGTGTACACGATGCGGCGGATTGCGGTTTTTTACCGATGGCGGGTCCTTGGCTGTGTCTTAATCTTTGGGAGCATTATGAATACACGCAAGACATTGACTATCTTAAAGAAATATACCCGATTCTCAAAGGCTCGTGTGAGTTTATAAAGAGCTATCT
>JAFODX010000151.1 GCA_017380475.1 Clostridia bacterium | reverse complement strand
CGTGCTCTTACCGTCTGCTGTTATTTTGCGTGTTATTATTACACAGTCATCATCACAGTCAATATCATTCTCCGAAAGCACGTCACGCACTGCTTCGGTCATTTCAAAAACTGCCTCAACCTGTGCATAGTCTGTGCCGTTTCTTATCAGTTCTTTCCTTGCACGGTCACCAAGTATCATATTTATCGAGTCGATAATAATTGATTTTCCTGCCCCCGTCTCACCCGTAAGAACCGATAGCCCGTTACTAAATGTAACACTTAGCTTGTCGATAACTGCGACATTCTTTATAGTTAACTGTTCGAGCATTGTACTATCACTCCAGCCTGAATACCATTTTTATCTTTGCTTCAAGTTCGGTTGCACTCTCTACTGACTTTGCTATTATTATAACCGCATCGTCACCTGCAACCGAGCCGAGAATATCATTGTGCATAACCGAATCCACTGCCGCCGCCACAGCCGATGCCATACCGGGGAATGTATTTATAACAATTGTGTGCAGTGCAGAATTCACTGCTTTTATGGAATCTGAAACCATATCTACACGGTTACGGTTAGGCTCTGACACCGCCTCAGGCAGTGAATATACCGAACCGCCGTCAGCTGATGGAACTTTTATAATCCCAAGTTCTTTTATGTCCCTTGACACCGTTGCCTGTGTTACCTGAACTCCCTCGGCATCAAGTGCATCAATAAGCTCGTCATGTGTATGCACCTGCATACTTTTCACAATATTTATTATCTTTGTCTGTCTTCTGTTTTTCATAGTGCACCTCACTTATGACAGCTTATTGATAAGAGTATTATAAAAGCTGCTCTTTCCTATCTTTATAAGTTCAAATTCGTAGTTTGATTTTGATATTTTTATAATATCATCACAGGTTATTATTCTCTTCATCTGACCGTCGGCACAGATTATCGCATCTTTATCCGAAAGCTTCACAGTAAGCTCCTTATCAGCCGGAAGCACGGCACTTCTTGCAAGAAGCATATGTGCACAAATAGGTGTAGCGACATAAAGGTCCATACCGGGGTCAACCACCGGTCCGCCGGCAGAAATAGAATATCCCGTAGAACCTGTCGGAGTTGCAATGATGAGTCCGTCTGCATCATAGTGATACACAAGCTCGCCACCGGCGTAAAGGTCAACGCCTATAAGCTGTTCGTGGTCACGCTTGGAAACGACGATATCGTTTAATGCATGGTATGTTTCAGTATCATTGATTGACGCT
This sequence comes from Clostridia bacterium, assembly GCA_017380475.1. Lineage (GTDB taxonomy): Bacteria > Bacillota > Clostridia > UBA1381 > UBA1381 > Ornithomonoglobus. The sequence continues at coordinate 1,362 of JAFODX010000151.1, read as the reverse complement.
TTTAAAAGCATACGCTTTTCTTTTGTATATTCCCCCGACAACAGCTTTGTGAGTGAATTTTCAATATCCGAAACCTCTACCTCAGTCATAAATCCTATTCTGCCGAGATTTATACCAAGTGCCGGAATATTCGCTTTTGCACACTGCGAAGCTACGTTCAGAAGTGTTCCGTCACCACCAATTACAATTGCCAAATCTGACACGCAAAACAACTCGTCCGGCTCCGTGTATGTAACACCGCACGCAGAATCAAGCACAGTGTCATTGCTCATAAACACCTCTGCTTTACCGCAAAGAAACTTTGCAACCTTTGTTGCAGTCATAAGTCCCGTATCTTTATTTTTATTTGTTATAACAGCTATCTTCATAACACACTGTCCTTTCGGGAATTTTACCTGTACAGAATAATTATACACTATTTTTTATAATTTTGCAATAGTTATACAGAAATCCTTTTCATTTGTATGCCGGATATTTCAATATTTTCTGAAATTTTTAGAATAAGTTCTTCTTTTTCTGCTCTGCCAAGTTTCTTTATCCTGTATTCAAGCTTCGATGCGTCGGATTTTGTGCCCGCTTCCCATGCTGCCGCAATTTCTTTTGGCTTATGTGCCTTTGTATATTTTGCACCCTTTACTTTATCTTCCCTATGCTCGTTAAATCTTCGCCTGACATCGGTAGTGATACCCGTATAGAGTGTATCATCCTCACATCTTAAAATATATACATAGTACATTAAATCAGTACCTTTCCGCTGTCAATATCATCAATTATTTTAGCTATTGCGTGTTCATTATTGCTTGCCGTTACATAATCTGCCACAGCTTTTACATTGTCCTTTGCATTAGCTACAGCATACCCCGTTCCTGCAACCGAAATCATCGAAATGTCGTTATCATAGTCGCCAACGGCAACCGTCTTTTTCATATCTATACCCATAAGCTCTGCCAGTTTTTTCAGACCGATTCCTTTACTTGTTCCTTTCGGAAGAATTTCATAGTATTCAAGGTCTGAACGAATGAAATCAAAATCATCAGCCATCGGATGTATGTTCAGCAGATCTATTAACGCACTCATTTCGTTTTCGGTTTCAACAGCAAATACAACCTTTAAAATTGTATCATTTACATCGCTGTAATCACAGTCAACAGGTGGAAACGGCATAATACTCCGAAGATATTCCATTGCCTTGTTGTTTCTGCAGAAATATATATTATTTTCCACATTAAGCTGATAACCAATTGCCGGAAGCTTTTCATGAACTTCACGCACAAGCTCCATTGCACTTTGAGACAATGTTTTACACCACAAGAACTCACCTTTTTTGTAGTCATACACTCCGCCGCCATTAAGACAGCCAAT
>JAFODX010000150.1 GCA_017380475.1 Clostridia bacterium | reverse complement strand
ATATTGCCCTTTTCCTGCATAATATCGAATATCGGAAGTACATCCCATGTACCCTTATGTATAACAGCCTTAAGACCGTCGGGGAGCATTCTCGGAACGTTTTCAACAAAACCGCCGCCTGTGATGTGTGATACAGTATTGATACCTACTTCGTCAATAAGCTTCAAGAGCGGTTTAACGTAAATTCTTGTCGGTGTAAGAAGTGCCTCACCGATTGTCATACCGAGCTTGTCGTTGTATTCTGAAAGGTTTTCCTTCGCTTTTTCACCGTTTAAATCGAACAATGTTCTTACAAGTGAATAACCGTTTGAGTGAACACCGCTTGATGCGATACCGATAAGCTTGTCACCTGCTTTTGCACGGTTACCGTCTGTAATCTTATCCTTTTCAACTATACCGACACTGAAACCTGCAAGGTCATATTCGTCGATGGGGTAGAAACCGGGCATTTCTGCAGTTTCACCGCCGACCAATGCACAACCTGCGGCAACACAGCCGTCAGCAACACCTTTAACAATCTGTGCTATCTTTTCAGGATAGTTTTTACCTACTGCAAGGTAGTCAAGGAAAAACAACGGCTTTGCGCCTGAACATGCAACGTCATTTACACACATTGCAACACAGTCCTGACCGATTGTATCATGCTTGTCCATTAAAAATGCGATACGGAGCTTTGTTCCGACACCGTCAGTACCTGAAACAAGTACAGGGTTCTTATAGCCTTCGGGGATTTCAAACAAACCGCCGAAACCGCCGATTCCGCCGAGCACACCCTCAATAGCTGTTCTCTTTACGTCATTTTTGATTAGTTTTACAGATTCGTAACCCGCCTCAACGTCTACGCCTGCTTTTTTGTAAGCTTCTGTTGCCATAATTATATTCTCCTTTTCTTATGTTAAAGCGCTGCGGCTTTTTCTTTTATAACTGCGTCTTTTGCCTCGACTGCCTCTGCCATTTTACGGCGTGCGTCTTTAAGCATAGGCTTAATGTAATCATATTTAAGTGAAAGCATTTCTGCTGCAAGTATACCTGCGTTTGTACCGTTATTTACACCAACTGTAGCAACGGGTATACCGGGAGGCATCTGTACGGTTGCCAAAAGTGCATCCATACCTGAGAATGTTGATTCAATCGGAATACCAATAACGGGGAGGGTGGTATTTGCCGCAACCACACCGCCAAGGTGTGCCGCCATACCTGCTGCACAGATTATAACATCAATACCGTTATCCTCTGCATTTTTTGCATATTCCATAGCCTTTTCGGGCGTACGGTGTGCGGAGATTACATTTACCTCAACCTCGACATTGAATTCTTTTAGTTTGGTTATACAACCCTTGACTTTGTCAAAGTCTGAGTCAGAGCCCATAATAAGGGCAGCCTTTGGATTTGCCATATTTATATAAGTCCTTTCTGTGAAAATAAAATATGTCATAAAGACCATAATATTCTATCTTAGTATTATATAACAAATCCGCAGATTTTTCAAGTATTATTTTCTCATTTAATAAAAAAATATATCAGACCGCACACGATAGAGGAGAGTGTGCCGTAAAGTATGACAGGACCGGCAATTGTAAATATCTTTGCACCGACGCCGAGAATGTAACCTTCGGTCTTTGCTTCAAGTGCGGGGGCAGTGACGGCGTTTGAAAAACCTGTAACGGGGACAAGTGTTCCTGCACCGCCGTGCTTTGCGATTTTTGGGTAGATGTTAAGACCTGTAAGAAGTGAACCTAAAAAAATCATAGTAACCGTCACAAGGGTAGAGGCAGTTTCTTTGTCTGCACCAAGATACTTATACAAATTCAAAAAGCACTGACCGATTGTACAGATAAGACCACCTATTATGAATGCTTTAAGACAGTTGATACCAAGTTTTGATTTCGGACTCTTTTCACTCACATAATTTATATATTCTTCGTTTGACATATTCATAGCAATTGCTCCTTTCATCTGCAGTATTTTTTGCAGAATGTGTACAAATTATTAATTTTTAAATATTTTCAAAAAAAAGTATTGAGATTTCAATATGTTTATGATATACTGTACTATGTATAAGTTTGTTTTGAGAAAGTAAAGGGACTTGGTATGTTCGGGTACGTGACAATCGGCAATAATCAGGTGACGGAAGAAGAGTATAAAGTATTTTCGTCGTATTATTGCGGTGTATGCAAAGCGACAGGTAAAACTGCGTCACATATTGCACGGCTCGGATTGAGTTACGATATCACGTTCCTTGCACTGGTGCTTTCATCTTTAAAAGAAAAAACCTTATATGAGGATGAACGGTGTGTTATCCATCCTGTTAAAAAACGCAAGTATGTTAAAAATGATAAGGCAGTGTTATATGCATCAGGTGTGGGAGCAGTGCTTGCATACCTTAAGTTTAAAGATGACTGGCAGGATGACAGAAGTATAAAGGCTTTATTGGGAATGACAGCCTTCCGGTGCGGTTGCCGTAAAGCGAAAAAACTCCTTGGAAGGGAATTTGCCGAAATAAAAAAACAGCTTGATATTTTGAGCAGTTACGAAAAACAAGGCAGTGACTCAATTGATGCTACGGCAGAGGCGTTTGGAAAAATACTTGAGTGCCTTTTTACGCCTGAGTTTATAACAGATGAAAAACAGCGTCGTGCACTTGCGTGGCTCGGATTTAATCTTGGCAGATGGATATATATAATTGATGCCGTAAACGACCTTGAAAAGGATATTAAATCCGGTGCATACAATCCATTGAGTAAAATGGGTTATAAAGACCTCAAAACCTGCGCAAAAGATATGGAATTGAGTCTTACACTTACTCTTGACGGTATTGCTACATCATTTGAGCTTACCGATATTAAACAGAACAGAGATTTGATAGCAAAGATAATTTATATAAGCTTAAAAGAAAAACAACAGAGTATTTTAAGCGGAGATAGAAAGGACAGTAATGAATCCGTACGAAGTTCTCGGAGTTCCGGAAAATGCAGACGAAGAAACCGTCAAAAAGGCATATAAGGAGCTTGTGAAAAAATATCATCCCGATAAATATGTCAATAATCCGTTGGCAGACCTTGCTGCGGAGAAAATGAAAGAAGTCAACAAGGCGTATGATATGATAATGAAAAAAGGCACAAATGCCAATACTTCTGCAAATTACGGAGGTTATGGCAATTACGGAAACCGTGGCGGTTATACCGGCGGGACACCGTCGTTTTCAACCGTGCGTCAGTTGTTGAGTATGGGAATGACTATGCAGGCGCTTATGATGCTGCAGAGTTTACCCAAAACTGCTGAATGGTATTTTTTGTCCGGACTTGCAAATATAAAATCCGGCAGATATACCGATGGTGTAAGATTTTTGGAAACAGCGGTAAAAATGGAACCGAATAATACCGAATACAGTGATACATTAAACAGTGTAAGAAACCGTGCAAGTTCATATAACACCGGCGGAGGAATGTATTCTTCAGGAGGCGGATGTCCGCTTCCGTGTCTGTGTCTGCCGTGTATGTGTGACGGCTGTCTGTGCTGTTAATTGAAAGGAGAAAAAGCAAACCAAAATGGCTGAAGAACAACAACATAAAACATCAATCGGCGGTCAGGCTGTAATGGAAGGCGTAATGATGCGTGGCCCGTATAAAACGGCAGTATCCGTGCGTAAATCCGATGGTGAGATTGTGACCAAGATTGATGAAAACGGCACAAAAAAACGTGCTAAAATATGGAAACTTCCGATTTTACGGGGCTGTATAAATTTTGTTGACAGTCTGGTGATTGGAATGAAAGCATTGATGTACAGTGCAGAATTTGTAGATATTGAAGAAGAGGAAGAAACAGAGAGCAAGTTTGAAAAATGGCTTGAGGACAAACTTGGTGATAAAATCAAGGATGTGGTAATATATTTTGCAGTTTTTCTCTCTATTATAATGAGTGTGGGATTGTTCATACTGCTTCCGTCGATAATATCAGGTGCAGTCGAGGCGATTCCGGGTATAGAGTGGCTTACATGCACTAAACTTTTTACAAGTGTGTTTGAGGGTATTATGAGAATGCTTATATTTCTCGGTTATATGGCACTTGTATCACGGATGAAAGAAATAAAACGTGTTTTTGAATATCACGGCGCAGAGCATAAGACAATTGCCTGTTATGAAGCAGGAGAAGAGCTTACTGTTGAGAATGTGAAAAAATACACACGTTTTCACCCGCGTTGCGGAACAAGTTTTCTGTTGTTCGTGATGATAATAAGCATAATCGTGTATGCTTTTTTGCCGAGATTTGACCAGTATGTAAAAATAGTGGCAATTCTTTTGAGATTAGGAACAAGACTCTTGTGTCTGCCGATTGTAGCAGGCTTATCATATGAAGTAATAAAATGGGCAGGAAGAAGCAAGAACAAATGTGTATGTTGGCTTTCAAAACCGGGTTTGTGGCTTCAGAAACTCACAACACGTGAGCCGGATGAATCACAGATAGAGGTTGCGATTGAATCAATGAAACCGTGTATACCAGAGAATAAAGAGGAGGACAAATGGTAGTCGGGAGTATGCGTACAGAAGTACGAAAAGAATTAGGTGAAAATGAACATGAGGCGGATTGGATTATATCTCATGTTACAAAAATGTCACAAGAGGATTTTATAAAAAATCCAAGGGAAATAACAGCTCAGGAAGAAGCAGAAATTATGGATATAGTTTCACGCCGTAATTCAGGCGAGCCGTTGCAGTACATACTTGGCGAAACGGAGTTTATGGGACTTACGTTCAAGGTAAATGACCTTGTATTGATTCCACGTCAGGATACTGAAACGCTTGTTGAAACTGTTGTAAAAAAGATAAAGGATAAAGAGGTTCGTGTTCTTGATATAGGAACAGGTAGCGGATGTGTGGGTATAAGCATTGCAAAGCTTTGCCCGAATGCTGATGTTACGTTGCTTGACTACAGTGAGGCAATACTTGAAGTAGCAGGAGAGAACGCAAAACTTAACGGTGTTGAGGTAAAGCTTGAGCACTGTGACATACTTGAAGAAATACCGGAGGGTAAATTTGACGTTATCGTCTCAAACCCGCCATATATTGAAACAGACACCATTTTCAGTCTTGACAATATAGTAACAAGTTAT
>JAFODX010000149.1 GCA_017380475.1 Clostridia bacterium | reverse complement strand
CAGTATGTGAAATAACCCGTGAAGAACGCAAACGGCTTGTTGATGTCTTTAAGGGGCTTACTTTGACTATAACGGGATTCAGACCGCTGCGTGAGGCTATTATAACATCAGGTGGAATAAAGACTTCGGAAATAAATTCATCAACGATGGAATCAAAACTTGTTTCAGGACTGTATTTTGCAGGTGAAATAATAGATGTTGACGGATATACCGGCGGATACAATCTGCAGGTTGCCTGGTCAACCGGTTATCTTGCGGGACTGAATGCCTCAGCGGGACACTAAAAGAAGAAAGGTAATGGATGAAATGTCAGATAAAAAAATTTCAGTAGCAATTGACGGACCGGCAGGCGCAGGTAAGAGCTCAGTGGCGAAAAAAGCGGCAAAGGATATGGGGTATGTCTATATAGATACAGGTGCTATGTACAGGGCTGTTGCTGTATGGGCGATTGAGAACAATATTGATATAAAAAATGATACTCAGAAGCTTATAGGGTTATTGGACAATATCAAAATTGACGTAAGCTATGATGAGAATGTTCAGCGTATGCATCTGAACGGAAAAGATGTAACCGAGCGTATACGTGAAAATGACGCTTCAATGGGTGCATCTGCAGTTGCCACAATCCCTGAAGTACGTGTGTTTTTAGTTGATATGCAGCGTAAAATGGGTGAAAATGGCGGAGTAATTATGGATGGCAGAGATATAGGAACAGCCGTTCTGCCGAATGCCGAACTCAAAATTTATCTCACAGCATCAGTTGAAGAACGTGCAATGCGCAGATACAAGGAATATATAGAAAAAGGCATTGAGTGTGATTATGAAGAACTGAAAGCAGATGTAATCAAACGTGATGAAAACGATATGAACCGCAAGGCATCACCGTTGCGCCAGGCAGATGATGCCATATTGCTTGACACAACAGATAAAACCTTTGATGAAGCGGTAGATACTGTTAAAAATCTGATAAAAGCTACGGAGGCAAAAAACTGATGTTTTATTGTGTATGTTTGAGAATAGTACAGTTTTTTATGCTGTTTATGTTCAGAATAAGAAGTGTCGGTAAAAGTAATGTTCCAAAGACGGGAGGAGCAATACTTGCAATCAATCACAAGAGTGCGTTTGATCCACTTGTGGTTGGAATAACTGCTCCAAGACACATCTTCTGTATGGCAAAAGCGGAGCTGTTTGAAAACAAGCTTCTGGGCGCTTTGATACGCAAGCTCGGTGCATTCCCCGTGCACAGAGGCTCAGGTGACGTGTCTGCATTTAAAACTGCTTTCAAAATACTCGATGACGGTGGAATGATGCTTATATTCCCGGAAGGCAGACGTGTAAAAAAGGGTGATAAGCGTCGTGCAAAAACGGGAGTGGTGATGATTGCGCAGAAGAAGAATGTTCCTGTTATTCCTGTATACATAGACGGTGATTATAAGTGGATGCATAAGATAACTGTTACATACGGCGAACCGGTTTCTTTTGATGAATACAAAGAAAAGAAACTTTCTGCTGAAGAGGTGCAGGCGTTGGCAGACGGGGTTCTTGACAAAATCTACAGCCTTGCGCAGGGAGTGTGATCAGATGCCGGTAAAGGTTGCGAAAACAGCAGGTTTTTGTTTTGGTGTAAAACGAGCCGTCGACGCTGTTTACGATGCGATAAAAAACGGTAAAAAAATAGCAACACTCGGTGAGGTGATTCATAATCCTCAGGTAATTGAAGATCTCGCATCTAAGGGTGTTTATTCATACGATAATGTAAAAGATATACCGGAAGATCATATAATAGTCATACGTGCCCATGGAGTCGGCAGGGATATATATGAACAAATTGGTGACAGGGAACACATTGACCTGACCTGTCCTTTCGTATCAAAAATACACAAAATAGTTGAAGAACATTATAACAAGGGATATAAAATAATAATTGTCGGTGACGAAAAGCATCCTGAGGTTATAGGAATAAACGGCTGGTGTAATTATGAAGCAACAGTAATCGACAGTGAAGCAGAGGAAATTAATACGGATTTTGGTAATGCTCCGATATGTGTTGTAGCACAAACCACAATCAAGAAAGAATATTTTGTGCAAATAGTACAAATTTTAAAAAAAGCTTGCAAAAGCACCCTTGAATTTGATACAATATGTAGTGCAACTAGAAATAGGCAGGAGGAAGCAGCGGAGCTTGCGGTGCAATCTGATTGTATGATTATAGTCGGTGGTACCAAGAGTTCAAACACAAAGAAACTCTATGAGATTTCTAAAAAGCTGTGTCCCGAAACCTATCATGTTGAAACCGCGGAAGAACTTCCGCAAAAACAATATTATAAAATAGGAATTACGGCAGGTGCATCGACACCGGCACGTATTATCCGGGAGGTAGTAAAGGCTATGAGTGAAAACTTGAAAAAAGAAGAGAGCTTCGCAGAGTTGTTCGAACAGTATGACCAGAAGACTCTCAACAACGGGGACATTATTGACGGACAGGTTGTTGAAGTCCGCAAGAACGAGGTAATTGTTGACCTTGGCGGATTCAAATACAACGGACAGCTGTCAGCTGATCAGATTACTGATGACCCCTCACTTGAGCCGTCTGATGTTGTAAAGGAAGGCGACACAATCAGAGTTTATGTTGTAGGCGTAAACGATGCTGAAGGAAAGGTAGTTCTATCAAGAAAGAAATTGGTAGCTATGGAAAGCTGGAACAAAATCAAAGCGGCTTACGAATCAGAACAAATCATGGAGGGCAAGATCATTAAGTCTGTTAAGGGCGGCCTGATTGCTTTGGCTGATGATGCACAGGTATTTATTCCGGCAAGACAGGTTTCTGAAAAGTATGTGTCAGACCTTGACAGTCTTGTAGGTGAAACTCTTACATTCAAGCTTGTTGAGCTTGACGAGAGAAGAAAGAGAGTAGTTGGTTCAGCACGTGTACTTCTTGAAGCTGAGCGTAAGGCTAAAGAGGCAGAGTTCTGGGCAGATGCTGAAGAAGGTAAGCATTACAGCGGTACAGTTAAATCTCTTACATCATTCGGTGCATTCGTTGATATAGGAGGAGTAGACGGTCTTGTTCATATAAGCGAGCTTTCATGGAACAAGATTAAGCATCCGTCAGAAGTATGTGCTGTTGGTGATGTTATGGATGTTTACATTAAGGAAATCAATCCTGAGACAAAGAAGATTTCTTTGGGCTTCAAAAAGATTGAGGACAACCCGTGGACAATTGCACAGGGTAAGGTTAATGTTGGTGACGTAATCACAGTTAAGATTGTCAGAATGATGCCGTTTGGAGCATTTGCTGAAATCATTCCGTCAGTAGACGGTCTTATCCATATCTCACAGATTGCTGATAAGCGTATCGGCAAGCCGGAAGATGTTCTTGAAATAGGTCAGGAAGTTGAAGTTAAGGTAACTGAAGCTAACTGGGAAGCAAAGAAGATCAGTCTTTCAATCAGAGCTCTTATTGAAAAGGAAGAGCCTGAAGTGGTTGAAGAAGTAGTTGAAGAGGACAAGCCCGAAGAGGCACTTGTATATTCAACAGACCCCGAGGTAGAGGTTGAAGAACCCATCGAGGTAGAACCGGCAGAGGAAGCTCCTGCTGAAGTTGTTGAGGAAGCTCCTGCTGAAGAGACAGCTGAATAATTGATTTAAAAACACAAAAGACACAGAAGATTACTTCTGTGTCTTTTTTATTAACACATACGAGATGTTGTGTGACGCAACTTTTTTGGTTGTATATCTTGTGGTTAATTTATACAAAAAACCTTTCAAGATTTGTAAGTGTATACAATATTTATAAAAAAATATAAAAAATATTGAAATCCGTATAAATATAGTTTATAATAATGAGGTAAGTATTGGTATCAGGTACTAATACGTGATAACAATTCAGAGGAGGCGCTTATGAGTATGACAAAAAAACAGCGGCACGCTTATATGATGTCAATTATAAGCGAGAACCCGTTTTTAAAAGATGACGAGCTTTCGGAAAAATGCAATGTAAGCATTTCAACAATCCGTAATGACAGAGCAGAATTAGGCATAGCAGAATACAGAGAAAGAGTTAAGTCGGCTGCGGAAAATGAATTTCATAATGCTGAAAACAAGGAAGAACTTCTTGACCTTAAGCTTTATGAGACAGGTATTTCAGTGCTTGAAACTGACGCTTCAATGCTTTTTAAAAATACCAATATCGTAAAGAGTCAGTGCATATACGCACTTGCCGAAAATCTTGCATTGAATGTCATCAATGCAAGTGCAGCGCTTGTTAAAGTTGCAAATGTAAAGTATACAGCACAAGTACATCTTGGAGACAGACTTGTCGCTAAATCTACTGTAAAGAGAGAAAAGAATAACGAATATATAGTTCATGTAATAATAAACGTTGATATGTCTGAAGTATTCAGAGGTAAATTCAATCTAGAAGTTGTAGCAGAGGTGTAAAAATGAAAATTCTTATTGATGTAATGGGCGGTGACAATGCACCGCAGGTTCCTGTAGAAGCTGCAGTAAAGGCAGCAAATGAACTCGGAGTACACATGGTACTTATCGGAGATACTGATACCATAAATAATGAACTTAAAAAATATACGTATCCGGAAGAAAACATCAGCATTGTGCATGCTTCGGAGGTAATATCAAACCACGAAGAGCCGGCAAAAGCAGTACGCAGAAAGAAAGATGCATCTGTGGTTGTTGCTGCAAATCTGCTTAAAAAAGGCGAGGGCGATGCAATGATTTCAATGGGTAGCACAGGTGCTTTGTTAACGGCAGGTCTTTTGATTGTCGGAAGAATCAAGGGGATTTTACGCCCTGTTCTTGCGGCGACTTTGCCAACAGCACAGGGTCCTAAACTTTTGGCGGATTCCGGTGCAAACACAAACTGCCGTCCGATGAACCTTGTTCAGTTCGGAGTTATGGGCGATATATATATGAGAAACCTTTTTGGTATGGAGAATCCGAGAGTTGCTTTGATATCAAACGGTGAAGAAGAAGGCAAGGGTGATGACCTTACAAAGAAAGCGTATCCGCTGATGAAGGATGCACCGTTTAACTTTATTGGTAACATTGAAGGCCGTGATATTATGGAAGGCAACGCTGATGTTATGGTTTGCGATGGTTTTGCCGGCAACATTGTTCTTAAGACTATCGAGGGTATGGGCAGTGTTATCAACAAGAAAATCAAAGGTATATTCAAGAAAAATATCATAACAAAGATTGGTGCATTGTTTGTTATGGGCGGTATAAAAGAGTTCAAGAAATCTATGGACTACCGTGAGTATGGCGGTGCTATATTGCTCGGTTGTAAAAAACTTGTTGTCAAGGGTCACGGCTCTTCTGACTTGAAAGCAGCATATTCAACAATTAAACAGGCGAAGTCATTTATTGACGCTGATGTTAACGGTGAAATTGAAGAAAAACTCAAACTTGTCGCTGTTGAAGAAACAGAAGAAGCTTAAATTTGTTATATAACCTGAAAGGGTTAATATATATTAAAATGTAAACAAAACCGAATGCATAAGCATTCCACGCTATGTGAAAGGAGGTGCACAAATCAATGGAGGAATTCGATAGAGTAAAAGCCGTAATCGTTGAGCAGCTTGGTGCAGACGAGAGCGCAGTAACACTTGACGCATCATTTGTAGATGATCTTGGTGCTGATTCATTGGACATAGTTGAGCTTATCATGGGTCTTGAGACAGAGTTTGACCTTGAGATACCTGACGAGGAAGCTGAAAAAATTCGTACAGTGGGTGACGCTGTAAACTATATCAAGGAAAATGCGTAAGCAATGACCTGTATGCGGGAGGAATCCCTGAGATTCCTCTTGCATTTGAATTTTTAAATGTATGTTAGCGAGATTATATACAGACTGGAGCGAGGGACTGGGGACAGTCCCTAATTACCATTTCAGAAAAGGAGCATATAAATGATTAATGCAGAGGAAAAAATAGGCTATCATTTTGAAGATAGCAAGCTTCTACAAACAGCTTTAACCCACAGTTCCTATGCCAATGAAAATCATACACGCAGTAACGAACGTCTTGAGTTTCTGGGCGATTCGGTATTAAGTATAATAATAAGCGAATGTATCTTCAAAAAAATGCAGAAAGTGAACGAGGGCGACCTCTCACGTTTTCGTGCGGCGCTCGTATGTGAGCAGTCACTTGCCGAGATTGCAAAAAGGATACACTTAAGCGAATTGATTTTCCTGGGCAGAGGCGAAGAGAAAAACGGCGGCAGACGCAGACCGTCAATTGTCTCGGATGCTTTTGAAGCGGTTCTGGGTGCTATTTATTTAGACAGCGGACTTGAAACTGCCCGTGAATGGTTGCTGGGCATAATGTCTGATAAGATTGACCAGGCAATCACAGGTAAACTCTACAGTGATTACAAAACAGCTTTGCAGGAAATTGTTCAGCGTGACGGAAAAAGTTTTGTAAGCTATAAGACACTTGAAGAAACAGGCAGAGAACACGAGAGAGTATTTGTTGTTCAGGCGTTTGTTAACGGTGAAGCAAAATGCATTGCCGAGGGGCACAGTAAAAAAGAAGCTGAACAGGCAGCGGCAAAGAAGACTATAGAGAAGTATTATGCGTAAGTTTAATATACCGGTGTTTGTACCGCATAAAGGGTGTCCGTATGATTGCGTGTTCTGTAATCAGAAACGTATAACAGGAAACCTTAAAGAAACCACGCCTGATGACGTAACAAGAATCATTGAAGAGCATCTCAAAACCCTGCCGTCGGTTGACAGAACAATCGAAGTCGCATTTTTTGGCGGAAGCTTTACAGGTATCCCGATAGAAGAACAGAGCGCTTTGATGGAACGTGTTAAGCCGTATATAGAATCCGGCGAGGTCTATGGAATACGACTTTCGACCCGACCTGATTATATCAATGATGAGATACTGCAAAATCTTAAAAAATATGGCGTAACTACTATCGAGCTTGGTGTTCAGTCAATGGTTGACACTGTGTTGAAGACGTCAAACAGGGGACATACATCTGAAGATGTCGCTAAAGCGGTTGAACTTATTCACAGTTACGGTTTTTCGCTTGGCTTGCAGATGATGACAGGGTTACCGGGCGATACGCCGGAGTATTCAATTGAAACTGCGAAACGAATCATAGCACTTAAGCCTGACTTTGTGCGCATTTATCCGACGCTAACCATTAAAGATACATATCTTGAAAAAATGTATCACAAGGGTGAATATCAACCACAGACTCTTGAAGATGCTGTAGACCTTGCAAAAGAGCTTTTACTGATGTTTGAGGAGAGCGGAATAGGTGTTATACGCATCGGCTTACAGCCGACTGATGAAATCAATGCAAATGCATCGGTTGTTGCGGGCCCGTTTCACAGCTCGTTTGGCGAACTGGTTGAAAGTGCGGTATATTATGATATAATAGAAAATGCGGTTAAAGGACTATCGGGTGATGTTACAATATATGTAAATCCGAAAGAGGTCTCAAAGGCAACAGGCAACAAACGTAAGAACATTATCAGAATCAAAAACAATACAGGAATAAATATAAAGATTGCAACTGATGACAATCTCAAAAGAAGAGAGGTGAGATACACATGCTTTTAAAACGACTTGAACTACAGGGTTTTAAATCCTTTGCCGATAAAACAGTTCTTGATTTTATGGATGGCGCAACCGCTGTTGTTGGTCCTAACGGAAGTGGTAAGAGTAATATCTCTGATGCCATACGTTGGGTTATAGGCGAAACCAGTGCGAAAATACTGCGTGGTTCTAACATGCAGGACGTTATTTTTACAGGCACTGCTACAAGAAAAGGACTTAACTATGCAGAGGTAAGTCTTGTTCTTGACAACTCTAACAAGGATTTTAATGTAGAATACGAGGAAGTAAAAGTAACACGCCGGCTTTTCAGAAGCGGTGAAAGTGTGTATAAGATTAACGATGCAGTATGCCGTCTTAAAGATGTGCATGAACTGTTTATGGATACCGGTCTTGGCCGTGGCGGATATTCTATGATCGGTCAGGGTAACGTGGCGCAGATTATATCAACAAAGGCAGAAGACAGACGTAATCTGTTTGAAGAAGCTGCAGGTGTATCAAAATACAAATACAAAAAAGAAGAGGCTATAAGAAAGCTTGTAAAGGTCGACGAGAATCTTGTGCGTATAAGCGATATTTCGACCGAACTTGAAGGTCAGCTTGCACCGTTGGAGCGTCAGTCGGAAAAGGCACGTAAATATCTTGGACTTTACGGTGATATGAAACAGCTTGATATTAACCTGAGCGTTATATCACTTGATAAGAATAAGATTGAATCAGACGAGGCTGACAAGCTTTATCATGATGTTGAGGGACAGCTTGAAGATGTACGTTCACGTGAGACGGAAAACGAGCGTCTTATGAACAATCTGTACGAAGAAAGCCATAAAGCTGATGAGGATAAGAATGCGACCAATGAGCGTCTTACAGAAAACGAATCACATATTGCAGCAGCGAAGAGTGAAATCACCCTTACTGAAAACAATATCAAGAATAATGACACAAACATTACACGTCTTTTTGATGAAATCAATTCGATTCGTTTAAGAAATGATGAGCGTAACGTATTAATTTCCGAAAAAGAAAACGAAATAACAGAAAAAACAAATGAGGTTCAGGAGATTTCAAAAACACTTGAATCTACACATACTCAGGTTGAAGCAATTGATAAAGAAATTGCAGAAACAGACAGCAAAATTTCAGAATTCCGTAATCAGTATTTTGCAAATGAAAGCGAAATTGCATCAGAAAATGAGCGTGTAAACGGTATTGAAACACTCCGTAACAGTTTTATTGAACGTCGTGAAGCGGTATATGCGGAAATCAGCACATACAAAACAGGTATTGAAAATACCAAAACACAGATTGCTGAAACTGAAGAAATTATCGAAACACGTTCAGAAAAGCTGGCAGAGCTTTCAGAATCTGTAGACAGCTTAACTACATCACGTGATGAGAATGCCAAAAAACTTGAAGATGCACAGTCTGCTCTGAATCAGGCAAAGGTTGATTACGATTCAAAAACATCAAAGAAACGTATCCTTGAAGGTCTTGAAAATGATTATGCAGGATATTCAAAGAGTGTAAAGGCAGTACTTACAGCGCCGGAGCTTAAAAGACATTCGGTTTACGGTACTGTTTCAGGTCTTACCAATGTTGATAAAAAGTATGTTCTTGCAATAGAAGCGGCACTTGGCGGTGCTATGCAGAATATTATAGTTGATACCGAGGAAGATGCAAAAGCAGCAATTGAGTATCTGCGTAAAACACATTCAGGTCGAGCTACATTCCTGCCTGTTTCAAGTGTGAAAGGCAAGTTGTTTGACAACCTGAACGAAATTTCTAAATGTAACGGATATATTGGTGTAGCTTCAGATATAGCAAGCTATGACAAGAAATATACCGGAATATTCGAATCATTACTCGGTCGTGTGGCAGTTGTTGATAATATCGACAACGCAATTGCAATGAGTAAGAAGTTTGGCTACAAATTCAAGGTAGTAACTCTTGATGGCGATATGCTTAATACGGGTGGTTCGATTTCGGGAGGTTCTGTCAATAAGCAGAGCGGATTCCTTTCACGAGCATCTGAAATTAAAACTCTTACAACCGATATTTCTGCATTGATGCGTGAGATTAAGAAGCTTGAAGACGAAATTGAAGGCTATAAGTCAGATGTTGAACTTTCAGAGAGTCAGTTGAATACATTTATGCCTCTCGTGCGTGAGTATGAGGATGAGATACTTAAGGCAGAAAATACATTGAAGCTGCTTAATGACACACTCTCAAATTCTACCGATTCAGCATACGAAACAGAACTTACGCAGATTGAACAGCAACTAAAAGATTCAGCAGACGAGGTTGCAAAACTTATTGCTCATGTATCTTCTATGAAGACAAAGAATACAAAGCTTGAAGAAGAAATACAGAAGCTGTTTGATGAGCGAAATGAGCTTATCGAGAGAAAAACAGGTGTAAACGAGTCATCAGGTGATGCAGCACAACGTATTTCTGAAATAAATCAGGATATAGCACTCTGCCGTCAGGCGATTGAAAATGCAAGAAACGAGATTGCAAGTTCCGATGCTGAAATAAAACAGCGTGAAGAAGCAATAGAAGAGCTTAAGACTAATTCATTAAAGCTTCGTGAATTTATAACAGAGAAAGAGAATGAAGTTAAGAGTGCGGAAGTATTGTCTGAAGGTATACGTGAATCTTTAAAGACAATTGATGAACGTAAAGCTGATATAACAGAACGTATGAAGCAGTATCAGGGTGATAACAAGGATATCACCAATGAGATAATTGAGCTTCAGAAAGAGCTTTCGCGTGTCGAGAACAAGCGTATGAAGCTTCTTAACGACCGTGACAGCATAATCAACCGTTTGTGGGATGATTATGAAATGAGCTATAACGATGCACTTGAAAACAAGACCGAAGTGGAAAATCTTTCAGAGGCAAGAGAAACACTTGCAGAGCTCAAGAAGAAGATTAAGGCGCTCGGAAATGTCAATATGGACGCTATTGAGGAATATAAGTCCGTAAAAGAACGTTATGAGTTCATGACAACACAGAAAGCCGACCTTGAAAAGGCGAAGTCTTCACTTGAAAAGATTATTGATTCAATGGAAGAGCTTATGAAAGAGCATTTCGGTGAGCAGTTTACAGAGATAAATAAGGCGTTCTCGGAAGTGTTCACGGAACTCTTCGGCGGCGGAAGCGGTCGTTTGTATCTCTCTGACCCTGATAATATACTTACAAGTGGTATCGAGATTGAAGTACAGCTTCCGGGTAAGGGACTGCAGAACATTAACCTCTATTCGGGCGGAGAGAAGTCATTTATTGCTATTGCATTGCTTTTTGCTATACTTAAAGTTAAGCCTACACCGTTCTGTATTCTTGACGAGATAGATGCGGCACTTGACGATGTAAACGTATCACGATTTGCAACATACCTCAAAAACTACATTGACCGTACACAGTTCATTGTAATCACACATCGTCGCGGTACTATGGAAGCGGCATCAATTCTTTATGGTGTTACAATGCAGGAGTCGGGAATTTCAAAGCTGTTGTCACTTAAAATTGACGATGTAGCAGAAGAACTTATTGACTGATAAGGAGACGTAATATGGGATTTTTTGACAAACTTAAACAAGGACTTACCAAAACCCGTGATGCAGTAGCCGAGCAGGTTAATAATGTGTTCAGTGTTTTTGTAAAGGTAGATGAAGAGCTTTTTGAAAGCCTTGAGGAAGCATTGATTATGGCAGACCTCGGAATGGAAACATCAGTAGAACTTATAGACGAATTGCGTGACAGAGTAAAGAAAAAGCATATTACCGACGGTAATCTTGTTAAGGAAGAGCTTTACAGTGTAATAACCGATGCACTTTGTGAGATTGATAATAGTATGAAGCTTGAAACAAAGCCTGCAGTTGTACTTGTTATAGGCGTAAACGGCGTGGGAAAGACCACAAGCATCGGTAAGATGGCATCGTTTTACAAGTCGCAGGGTAAAAAAGTTATGCTTGCGGCGGCGGATACATTCCGTGCCGCAGCAATTGACCAGCTTGATATATGGGCACAGAGAAGCGGTTGTGATATAATAAAGCATAATGAAGGTTCAGACCCGGCAGCGGTGGTGTTTGATGCTTGTAATGCTGCAAAGGCAAGAGGTGCAGATGTTCTTATATGCGACACTGCAGGACGTTTGCATAACAAGAAGAACCTTATGGCAGAGCTTGAAAAAATCAACCGTGTAATTTCAAGAGAGTTACCGGATGCATCCCGTGAAAACCTGCTTGTGCTTGATGCTACAACAGGTCAGAATGCAGTAAGTCAGGCAAAACTTTTCTCGGAGGTATCGGACCTTACAGGTATAGTTTTAACAAAGCTTGACGGTACAGCCAAGGGCGGAATTGTAATATCAATAGCAAAAGAACAGAGCCTTCCGGTTAAATTTATCGGTGTGGGTGAGGGTATTGATGATTTACAGGCATTTAACCCTGAAGATTTTGCAAAAGCACTGTTTGATGTTGAATAACTATATGTGAAAGTTGCAACAAGAAATTGTTGCAACTTTTTACATATTGCAAATGGAAATGAATAAATATTTATGTTATAATACTTTTATAAACAAAAAAAGGATGTGTTAAAGTGAAAAACTTATTATTAACAATCGCTAAAACGCCTTTGTTTTTTCTGCGTTGGATAAACGCAACAATAATGCGTTTTGTGCCGACAGGTCTGTTGCTTATTATGATATACAATGGAATATATGCATTGATATATGCAAAAGATGTTTCGGAAATGTATGATATATATACTCAGCCGTTTATTGCTATAAGTATAATCATTTCAGTAATATGGGGGTTTTTATTCACATTAACAAAACCGCCGCTTTACAAAATTGCATACATATTCAGAGGTAAACCTGTTTTCGGAAGAAGTATCGCAGGAAGAGTGGTTATGGCCGTGCTGTACATATTAGTAATTCAGTCAGGTGTGCTTTTAGTGAGACTTATTGCATTGTACTGTCTTGTAGAATCAGTAATAAATATTCTGATACTCAACAGTTCAAAAAAGATGCCGTATAATGAAGCACTTGAAAAAATGTGTTTTGGTGAGGAGGGAAATAAATGATGAAAAAGATACCTTTTGCATTGATTGTTTCT
>JAFODX010000148.1 GCA_017380475.1 Clostridia bacterium | reverse complement strand
CGGTGCGGCAGAAGTAATAACTGAGGCAGAGTTAACGCCCGATGTTCTCTATAAAACAGTTTGCGAAATGATAGAAAATAACGAATATCTTGCTAAAATGTCAGAAAATCTCATAAAAATGGCAAAAACAGATGCATTGCCAAAAATTTATGAACTTATGATAAAAATGTCGGAGAAGTGATATAATTGAAAGGTGAAAAAATACTTGCATTCATTGCTGTTTGCCTTATTGCAATAGGCGTAATCGGTGCAAAAACAGCAAAAGCACCGCAAAAACAGACAGAACCTACAGAGGCTCCCGTAGCGACACAAGAGCCCTTACGCACACTTACCGTAACTGCGACCGGCGACTGTACGTTTGCAACTGATGTAAACGCAAGCCGTGACCTTGGCTTTGTAAGCTATGCCGAGCGTTACGGCACAGACTGGTTCTTTGATAAAGTACTGGACATATTTGAAGATGATGACCTTACAATAGTTAATTTTGAGGGTACTCTTTCAGACCGTGGCGAGCGTGAAATAAAGCAGTTTGCGTTCCGTGGCGACCCTGAATATGTAAATGCACTTTCGGATTCGAGTGTGGAAGCGGCAAGCCTTGCCAATAACCATAGTATGGACTATGGCGAAGTGTCACTCACAGACACGAAGAAATACCTTGACGAAAAGGGAATTTTGCACTGCCGCGGCGAGGAGGATGTTTCGGTAACCGAGATAAACGGCATAAAAGTGGGACTTGTGGGCATAAACTACCTTAACGACGTTATGCGTACCGAGCTTGAAGATGCAATCAAAAAGGCAAAGGATATGGGTGCGGAGCTTATAATTCTCTCCATACACTGGGGAGTGGAAAAAGCAACGGCACCAAATGCTGATCAGATAGATGCGGCACACACGGCTATAGATTGCGGTGCAGACCTTGTAATCGGCACACATCCGCACGTTTTGCAGGGCTTTGAGAAGTATAAGGGCAGATACATCTGCTACAGCCTTGGCAACTTCTCGTTTGGCGGAAACAACGCACCGTCGGATATGGACACTGCTATTTTCAGACAGACTTTCACTTTGAAGGGTGACGAGCTTGTTGACGATGACAATTTTGAAATCATCCCCTGCCGTATTTCAAGTGCAGACGGATATAACAACTATCAGCCAATCCCTGCCGAAGGAGCAAAGCGTGACCGTATTATAGACAGGCTCACAACATATACCAATAATATCGGCGAACTAAAACTTAATTTCAGATAAAAAAGCAGGTCTGGCCTGCTTTTTTCTGTGTTAGGGTTGAAAAAACACAGAAAAGATGATAGAATAAAAAGAGATTATGTAAAGTAGTTCGGAGGTGGGATATATGAAATTCAAAGTAGATCATGATTTGCATATTCATTCCAATATTTCTTCGTGTTCGCATGGTGAGGAACAGATACCGGAGCGGATGTTAAGATACGCAAAAGAAAACGGATTCAGGAAAATCTGCCTGACAGATCATTTCTGGGACAGAGAAGCAGGCAGAACAGATCCCTGGTATGAGGATCAGGATTTTGAGCATATCAGTGCGGCAAAACCCTTGCCGCAGTCTGATGAGGTCGAGTTTCTGTTCGGTTGTGAAACGGAGCTTAGTCACGATTTGAGAATTGGTGTTTCGAAGGAAAGGTACAATGATTTTGATTTTATTATCATTCCTACCACGCATTTTCACTTCAGGGGATTTACCGTAACAGAGCAGGACTGCGAAAGTCTTAAGTCGAGAGCTGATGCATGGGTTCGTCGTCTGGATTACCTTCTTTCAAGTGACCTGCCGTTTCATAAAATCGGCATTCCGCATTTGACCTGCGGGATGATTTCGCATAAAAGCGGGGAGAATATTGCGGTGCTGAGAGAAATCCCTGAAAAGGAAATGTACAGACTTTTCAAACAAGCGGCAAAGGTCGGAGTCGGAATAGAACTCAACGCATCGGTTCTGGATTTTTCCGATGATGAGGCAGGAATGGCTCTTTTACCGTATCAGATCGCCAAAGAATGCGGTTGTAAATTCTACTGCGGCAGTGATGCCCATGAGGTTGAACATTTTTCGGATGTCAAAGCCATACTGGAACGTACGGTCGACCGCCTTTCTCTTACAGAAGGCGATAAGTTTACTATTTAACCCGGGAAATTATTAAAGAACACTGATGAGATCAAAAAGCAGGTCAAACCTGCTTTTTTCTGTGTTGGACTTGAAAAAGTGCAGTATTTATGGTATACTGAACTTAATAAATAATTTTACCAGCGAGGCTATATGAAAAAAGTTTTAAAAATACTCGAATTCGATAAGATCCTTGAAAAACTTCAGGGTTACACCGAATCCGAACCGGTAAAGAAGAGAATATCGAAGCTTGAACCGTTTTCTGATCTGGAAAAGGTAAGAGTTGCACAGAAAGAGACAACTGAGGCAATGTCAACGCTTTTAAAGCTTGGCAATCCGCCGGTTAATCTCTCTGTTTGCGATGCCCGAAACAGTGTAAAACGTGCCGAGCAGGGCGGTGTTCTTACACCTCGTGAGTTTATGGATATTTCACGGGTGCTCTATGTAGCAAGACGTATGAAATCGTACCTTTCCGAAGCTTCGGAGGAGTGTGCGGTGCTCGGTGAGCTTCGTGAAAAACTGCTCACCGCCAAAGCACTTGAGGACAGAATAAATGCGTGCATCATATCAGAAACCGAGATAGCAGATGACGCATCGCCGGACCTTTCTGCAATACGCCGTAAAATGAAAAATCTTAACGGTAAGATAAAAGAAACACTTAATTCGATGATACACAGTGCACACTACAAAAAGTTTTTGCAGGACCCGATTGTCACAATGCGTTCTGACAGATACGTTATCCCTGTGCGTGCTGAGCACAAATCCGAAGTGCCGGGCATTGTACACGACACATCATCAACAGGTCTTACGCTATTTATCGAGCCGATGGGTGTTGTAAACTCCAATAACGAGATACGTGACCTTAAAAACAAGGAACAGCGTGAGATAGAAAAAATACTTTCGGAGCTGTCGGTTTCGGTAACAGAGAGTTCGCACGAAATATTCGTAGATGTTGTCGGGATTTTAGAGCTTGATTTTATATTCGCAAAGGGTAAGCTTTCGCTCGATACAAACGGTACAGAGCCGATATTAAATGATAAAGGCATAATTAACTACAAGCGTGCAAGACATCCGCTTATTGATAAGGATAAGGTGGTTTCAAACGATATATCGTTCGGAAAAGAAACCGATACGCTTGTTGTTACAGGTCCGAACACGGGCGGTAAAACAGTAACGCTTAAAACCGTCGGTCTTCTGTCTGTTATGGCGGCATCAGGCTTGCACATAACTGCAAATGAGGGCTCGGATGCGGCGGTGTTCTCAAAAATATATGCAGATATAGGCGATGAGCAGTCGATAGAACAAAGTCTTTCTACATTCTCGTCGCATATGGTTAATATCGTAAAAATACTAAAGAATGTTGACAGTAACACGCTTGCACTCTTTGATGAGCTTGGAGCAGGAACTGACCCGACAGAGGGTGCGGCACTTGCGATTGCAATTCTTGAACATCTGCGTGCAAAGGGCGTAAAAACGCTTGCCACAACGCATTACAGTGAGCTCAAACTGTTCGCTCTTACAACTGATGGTGTATTGAACGCATCGTGTGAGTTTGATGTAAAAACGTTGCAACCCACATATAAATTGTTGATTGGTATTCCGGGCAAATCCAATGCATTTGCTATTTCACGCAGACTCGGTCTTTCAGAATCCATAATTGACCGTGCGAATACCGTTCTTTCAGACGAAGATATACGTTTTGAGGATGTTATAGGCGACCTTGAACGTTCACGCCGTGAGGCAACAGCGGATGCGGAAGAAAATGCACGCCTTAAACGTGAGCTCAAAGACCTGCGTGAAGAAATAGAACGTGACCGTGAAAAACTGAAGAAGAACAAGTCACGCATACTTGACGAAGCGCACCGTCAGGCGAAAATAATAGTAATGGACGCAAAGAGCGAGGCGAACGAGATTATCCGTGACCTTGAAAAAAT
>JAFODX010000147.1 GCA_017380475.1 Clostridia bacterium | reverse complement strand
TGCCCGATATGAAAACAGACAGGAAATAGATGTATTTTATCGAACTGTGCGAACTCCCACAAGCTCGATGTGAGTTGAGATATACTCGTCTTTTGCTTCAAAAGTTTTTGCGTAGTCGGTTGAAAGGTATTTCTTGTTATCATCAGCAAAAACCGTTACACACGTTTTTGCAGTATCGGATTCCAGAAGCGAGATAACCGAACCGATAAAGTTTGCTCCTGATGATATGCCGACACCGATGCCAAGCTCACGTGAAAGCTTTTGCGCCATTATGATTGAGTCGATATCATCAACCGACACAACCTCGTCAAGCTCGTCAAGCTTACATATCGGCGGAATAAATTCGTCGCTTATTCCTGCAATCTTATGTGCGCCTGTTTTGTAACCTGTTGAAAGAGTAGGTGAGTTTTTTGGCTCAAGCGGACGTGCGATACATCCGGGGTTTGCTGCTTTAAATGCCTTTGCAAGTCCCATTATCGTTCCGCCAGTACCCACACCTGCCACTACGCAATCGGGCTTTGTGCCGAATTCTTCAAGCTGACGCAGTGTTTCTTTTGCAGTATCCTCAATATGTGCTGCAACGTTGTCGGGGTTTGAGAACTGTCCCGGTAAAAATACGTTGTCGTTCTTTGCAAGCTCCTCTGATTTGGATATTGAGCCGAGAAAACCGCCCTCTTCGTGTGACACAAGCTCCACGGTAGCACCGTAGCTCTGCATAATCTTGATACGCTCCTCGCTCATCCAGTCAGGCATATATACCACCATCGGATGACCAAGATACGCCGCCATTGCCGAGAATGCAATACCTGTGTTTCCGCTTGTAGCTTCAACAATCGTATCGCCCGGTTTTATAGCACCTGTTTCATAGGCTTTTTTCAATATATAATAAGCAACTCTGTCTTTGATTGAGCCACTGAGATTAAAATACTCCGCTTTTGCGTATATCTTCATAGGCTTACCCTTGTAAAGCAGGCTTATTTCCATAAGCGGTGTATTTGAAATCATCTGTCTGATTCCTTTGAATTTATTTTCCATTATTGCCTCCGTTGGAATGTACTGTATTATATTTTACTACCATTTTGGCTGTTAGTCAACAGTTTTTCCAAACATTATTCCATTTTTTACATTTTCAAGCAGAACATTGCCGAATTGTCCTCGTATATCTCTGTCACATTCTGCGTGAACTGTAATATAGTTGGCGGTTTTTCCCTCATAAAGTCCGTCTTTCGTCTCGGTTTCGAACAATACCTCGACAGTTTTGCCGATATGTGATTTTAAAAATTCATTGCGTGAGAGCTCGGTTGCATCAATTATGATTTTTGAGCGTGCCTCTTTGACTTCGGGTGATACCTGGTCAGGTCTCTTTGCCGCAGGCGTACCCCTGCGCTGTGAATACTGGAAAACGTGCGCTTCCGAGAATCCGATACGGTTTACAAATTCAAGTGTTTGTTCAAACTCCTCATCTGTTTCGCCGGCAAAACCTGTCATTATATCCGTTGTTATAGCACAGCCGTCAAATGCGTTACGCAATCCTATCACAATCTCTTCAAACTGTGCCGTTGTATAGTGACGGTTCATGCGTTTAAGCGTTGCATCACAACCCGACTGCAGTGATATATGAAAATGAGGACAGAGCTTTTTGCATCCCTTTATTGCATCAACAAAATCACTGTTCAGAGTCATCGGTTCGATGGACGAAAGACGTATTCTTTCGATGCCCTCGATTTTATCTGCCTCGCATAAAAGCTCTGCAAGGGATGTGTTTTCGAGATCTTTTCCGTATGATGCAACGTGTATGCCGGTAAGCACAATTTCACGATAACCTGCATCTGCGAGATTTTTAATTTCGTCAACAACCTCTTTTTTGCATCTGCTTCTTACAGGGCCTCTTGCATAGGGAATAATGCAGTAGGAACAGAACTGTGAACAACCGTCCTGTATTTTTATATATGCACGTGTACGCTCATGTGTGCGTTTAACTGTCAAATCTTCGTATGTGTGGTTGTCCTTTACGCTTGTAACAGCGTTTAGCTTGCTCGATTTGTCAAGCGTTTTTATCAGGTTTAAAATAGAACCCTTGTCCTTTGTGCCAAGCACAAGATTAACTCCGTCAATGTCCAGCACCTCATCAGGTGCAGTCTGCGAATAACAGCCCATAACAGCTATCACACTGTCGGGATTTGTCTTTTTTGCACGGCGTATTATCTGACGTGACTTACGGTCGCTCATAGATGTTACCGAACACGTATTTATAATGTAGAAATCTGCTTTTTCGTTAAAGGGCACAATACAAAAACCGTCATCGCAAAAAAGCTCGGTTACCGCCTCGGTTTCGTATTGGTTTACTTTACAGCCAAGTGTATAGAATGCCGCAGTTTTCATAAATTCCTCCGTTTGATATAAACATTATCCTGACTATTATACAAAATTTTCAACAAAATTTCAATACCTATTGACTAATTTAAAAAAATATTGTATTATATATGGTAGAGGTTGGAAGAAACCTCAGAAATCCAAAAAAACTATTCGGAGGTAGAGAAAAATGATAGAATTTGAAATGAAATTAAGCTCAATAAACGATGTTAAGGACTTCGTTAATACAGTAAGCAGATATGACTTTGATGTGGATTTGATTTCAGGCAGATACATAGTTGATGCAAAATCAATAATGGGTATATTCAGCCTTGACCTTTCAAAGCCGATCAAGGTTCAGGTTCACGCTGATGATGCATCAGAGTTCATGGCAGGCATTGACAGCTTTATTGTAAAATAAAACACAACAAAAAAACAGCCGATGGCT
>JAFODX010000010.1 GCA_017380475.1 Clostridia bacterium | reverse complement strand
ATAGTAACAGTGTTGCCGTAGCTTGATTTTTTTACCTCAGTTACGGTTCCTGATGCTGTTGCGCTTACACTGCACCCAACCGGTGCTTCAATATCAATTCCGTTGTGAGTACGCCAGTCACCGTAACATTCGTTATAAACAAGAGTGTCTGTCACAAATCCGAATTTTACAGTCATATCATTCATGGGCTTTATAAACTCACATGATTCTTCTGCATTAACAACAACCGCCGCTGAAACTACGTCAGGGTTATCAAAGGCGTAATCGGGGACAGATGTTTCCGCCGGCACTGAATCCTGTACCGGCTCGTCCGGAATTATCACTTCTTCTGCGATTTCTTCTTCAGGTACATCTTCTGCATAAGCAAGTTCAGGAGCTTCACTTTCTTCTGCAACAATTTCTGTAACAGAAGTTTTCTCGTCAGTTCCCTGTACGATAAAGCCTGCAACACCTATAGCAATTACACAGCAGCAAAGGGCTATGTAAAAGCCGGGTAATTTTTTTGTATTAGTATCGTTTTTCATAAAGCATCTTCCTTTCATCTTGACTTTACAAAGCTATTGTGTCCTTAAAACGTAAAAATATACTTAAAAATCCGTAAATGAAATAAAATATACGATTTTCCATAAATATTCACAGATTATTTTCAATTTACCTATAGCCAAAACGGGATTTTTGTAGTATAATATATAAACAGACACAAGGAGAGTGATTAGATTGAGAATTAAAAAAATCTCAAGTGACAAAATAGTGGTTCAGCTTACAGACACAGATCTTGAATACTTTGATCTTGATATAGGAGAACGTCCTCCACAGGCGGCAGATTTACATAATTTTTTGTTTGAAGTAATGGAGCTTGTCCAGACCGAAACGGGGTTTGACCCTTATCACGGCGGTCAGGTGATTGTGGAAGCCTCTACGTCATCTGAAGGCATGAGTCTTGTAATAAGTAAAATTCATAATGATAAAAGCCGTGTGAGTCGTGAAGATTTTTCAAAAATTAAGAAAATAAGAGTGAAAAATGCAGAAAAAGTCACGCAGGCTGAAGTTTCAAAGCTTATAACCGATGCTGGTGTGCCGTACACAAAGAGAAGAAAACGGGTTTCTGAAAATACCGTATTTATATTTGAAAGCTTCTCTGATTTCGAGGATGCTGTGAATGTAGTCGATACATTTAATTTTGCAATGGCAGAGCTTTACCGTGACGGTGCAAGATACGCCTTGATTTCACGTGCATTTACAGTTCAGGAGCGTAATATTATAAGTGAATATGCTATGAACTGTGTAAAAAATGACGTTGTCGCATATGACATAAGAGAAGGATGGGTACAGGTAGCAAAAAGCAACGAACTCTGTGAGATGACAGAAAACTTAAGAAAAATGAACTAATTCTAAAATAACACTTGAAATTTTTGCTATACTGTAGTATAATAAACGTAATATTATTTTTAAAGGAGAAAAACAGATGAATCTATTTGGTGTAGTTGCATATGCAACTGAAAACGGACAGCAGCCGAGTGGTCCTGCAGCAATTATAAGCTCGTTCCTTCCGCTTCTTCTGATGATTGTGGTATTTTATTTCTTATTGATAAGACCGCAGAGAAAGCGTGATAAGGAAAAGCGTGCAATGCTTGATGCATTAAAGGTAGGCGACAAGATTGTAACAATCGGCGGTATATGCGGTAAGGTTTCAAAGATAAAGGATAACTATGTGTTTATCGAAACAGGAAACCTTGGCACAGAAGACCAGAAGAGCACACTTAAGATGGAGCGTAGCTCAATTGCTTCTGTTGAACAGAAAGAAAAGAACTGATAAAAGAGTTAAGGGGTGTTGAGATTCAACAACCCCTTATTTTAAACAGGAGAGCTAAAATGCCGGTAACAGAAAAAGAACGAATAGCAGAAATGAAACAGTTTGACCTTGACCGTAAAAAGTCGGGGTATCTGGCAGGAGTTGACGAGGCAGGAAGAGGTCCGTTGGCAGGTCCTGTGTTTGCGGCGGCGGTTATTCTGCCGGATGATTGTATAATTGAGGGTATAAACGACTCAAAAAAACTTTCGGAGAAAAAAAGGGAAAAGCTGTTTGATGAAATCTGCGAAAAGGCAACAGCGTACTGTGTCGCAAGCGTTGATGAAAAAACGATTGATGAAATCAACATATTGCAGGCGACATTCAAGGCAATGCGTGATGCTGTTGCAGGACTTAAAGAAAAACCTGATTATGTACTGATAGACGGTGATAAAAGTCCGTCAGTTGATATTGCACACGAACCCGTTATAAAGGGCGACAGCAAGAGTATGTCAATTGCAGCGGCGTCTATCCTTGCAAAGGTAAGCCGTGACCGTTACATAGTAAAGATGTCAGAGAAATATCCGGGTTATGGGTTTGAAAAACATAAGGGATATGGCACAAAAGCACACTATGAGGCGATTGCTGAACTTGGTATTTCACCGATACACAGAAAATCATTTTTAAAGAAGATTTTAGGCTGATATGGAAAAAAGAGAAATAGGAATAGCCGGTGAGAATGCTGCGTGTGCGTATCTTTCAAAGAAAGGCTACTTAATAGAAAACCGAAACTTCAGACTGAATTTCGGTGAGATAGATATTATCGCAATGGACAGAGACGGGTGTCGTGTATTTGTTGAGGTCAAAACACGCAAGAACCGTAACTTCGGCAACGCCTCGGAATTTGTTGATTACCGCAAGCAGGAGAAAATCAGACGCACTGCGCTTTCGTACTGCGGCGGTGAATGTTTTATGCGATTTGATATAGTTGAGGTCTATTATCACCTTGTCGGCGATACAATGAAAATAGAAGAAATAAATCATATAGAGGATGCGTTTTAATGAAGAATTACAGTGTTTTTGATACGCATTGTGATACACTTTGCAGACTTGCTGACCGTGACGGTACAATTTTAAAAAATGAATATCACGTTGATAAGGAACGTATGATGCAATATAAAGCATACACGCAGATTTTTGCGTGTTTTATATCCCCTGAACATTATGATAATCCCAAGGCACGTTTTGAGAAGCTATACGCTACTTATAAGGAACAGGATTTTTCAGGTATAACGCCGATTCTGAGTCTTGAGGGCGGTGAGGCGATTGACAGCCTTGAGTATGTGGATTATCTTGCAGACTGCGGTATAAAATGCATTGCTCTTACGTGGAATCCGGTGAATAAGCTTGCAGGCGGTGTGAATGATGACGATACAGGGCTGACGCCGTTCGGAAAAGATGTTATACGCCGTATGGAGAAGCACAATATATTGGTCGATGTATCACATCTTAACGATAAATCGTTTTATGATGTGGCAGATTTTGCAACACGTCCGATAATTGCGACACATTCAAATTCACGTACAATATGCAAGCATAGACGTAATCTTACTGATGATATGTTTAAAATAATATGCGAAAGCGGTGGGGTTGCAGGACTTAATATGTATCCGGATTTCCTTTCAGACAGTGGTAATGCTGATGTTAATGCAGTGATGGAACACATCAGACATTTTATCTCCCTTGGTGGTGAAAATGCTATCGGTATCGGTGCAGACTTTGACGGTATACCGGCAGTTCCTGATGGACTGAACGGTTGCGGTGAGCTTTACAGAATCTTTGAGAGACTTGAAGAAGAGGGAGTTTCCGCAGAAGTAATAGAAAAAATATCACACGCAAATTTTGAACGTGTATTTGAAGGAGTATAATATGCCTAAATTTTTTACTGCAAGAGAAAATATAACTGATTCACAGATTATAATCGACAACGAGGATGCAAATCACATAAGAAAAGTTCTCCGCCTTAATACAGGTGATGAGATAACTGTATGTGACGGCAGAGGTATTGATTATACTGCTGTTATATCGGAAATAGGTAAGAACTCAATAGTCTGTGACATAAAGGACAGCAAAAAATGTGACACAGAACCCGGAGTTGAGATAACTCTCTATCAGGGATTGCCAAAAGCTGCAAAGATGGATTATATAATCCAAAAAAACACAGAGCTTGGCATATGTCGTGTCGTTCCTGCAAAGCTTTCACGCTGTGTCGTAAAGCTTGAAGACAAGTCTGCTGAAGAAAAGAAAATACAGCGTTGGCAGAAAATCGCAAACGAGGCAGCAAAGCAGTCAGGCAGAGGAGTTATACCGGAGATTGCTATGCCAATGACAGTTGATGAAATAATTGATGCGGTAAAGGATTCAGACCTTGTATTTGTACCGTATGAGTGTGAGACAAAAACACGGCTTCGTGACATTGTCGAAGAAACACCGGACGCAAAACATATTTCGTTTATAATCGGACCTGAGGGTGGATTCGACGTAACGGAAATTGAAAGGTTCAAGTCAGCAGGAATAAAAACCGTAACACTCGGTAAACGTATACTCCGTACGGAAACTGCGGCAGAAGCGGTAGTGTCAATGCTTATGTATGCATACAACGAAATATGAAAATCGGGCATTGCCCGATTTTTTTTGTCGAAAATCATCGAAGTTTTTCCATATCGCAAACAAGAAAAAACTTCGACAAAAAAGGTCACAACTTCGACCGTCATTGTCGAAAAAAACGTAGTGTCTTTTATTGAAAACAAAAATCGTGTATGGTAATCTTATAGTGCAATTGCAAGAAAAATAACGTAAAATACATAAAAAGGAGAAAGAAAATGGAAAAATTTAAAGTTCTCGTAGTAGATGATGACGAAATTTATGCAAAAGCACTCAGTGACCATATAAATATACAGGAAGAATTAACATCTGTCGGCATAGCAACTGACGGTGAAGAAGCATACGGTATGATACAGGAAACAAAACCGGATGCTGTCATACTCGATATCATTCTGCCGAAGCTCGACGGAATCGGTGTATTACGTAAGCTTGCCAAATCAGGCAATGACAAGAAACCCGAAATACTTATAAGTTCTTCTTCAACTCTTAACAGTCTTTACGATATGGCAAGCCGTTACGGTGCATCGTACTATATGGTAAAACCGCAGAGTCCGGACAGTGTCTGCGACGCAATACGTGATATGTGCGGAATCAGACGTGAGAACATTGCACAGGTAACCGCAAGTATAAAGGACGAAAGCTATGACCTTGAAACAATGGTGACGGAGTTTATTCACGAACTTGGTGTTCCTGCACATATAAAAGGGTATCATTACCTGCGTACTGCCATAATGATGGTGGTTAAGGATATGGACTTATTGAATTACATAACCAAGGAACTTTATCCTGAAATTGCAAAGGCGTATCAGACTACGTCAAGCAGAGTTGAACGTGCAATACGCCATTCAATTGAAGTTGCCTGGACACGTGGAAAACCACAGACGATGAACGAAGTTTTCGGTTACACGATAAACACCGGAAAAGGCAAACCGACAAACTCTGAATTTATCGCAATGATTGCTGACAGAATAAGACTGAAAGTAAAATAAACCGGAAACCGCAGGATTCAAAAAAATCTTGCGGTTTCCGGTTTCTTATGGTATAATATAAAAGATGCTTTATGGCTATAAATTTCAAACAAAAGGAGAAAATAAAATGAAAAGAATAAAAATGTTGATTACGGTTGTTGTAATAATTTCAATTACATGTATTTTTTCGGGCTGTGACCAGATAATAGGATTGTTTGGCAGAGGTAATTTTGGAACATCATCAGTGCCGGAAGCTGACCTTTCAAATCTTCCTGCCATAGAGGGTGTGGATTTTGCGTATGAGATTGAATATTTCAACTCGACAATGCTCAACACCTTTACACTCAGGGTAGGAGATAAGCATACACCTACTGCATCTGTGTGGGCAGGCGATGAGGACTCGTGTTACTCATCGGACGAGTCTGTGGTTTTTGTTGCAAAAAACGGTAATGTGTTTGCAAAAGGCAGAGGTACAGCATATGTAGTCATAAAAGGTATCGGAAATATGTTTAAAATCTACAAATATATAGTAAAATAATTGCAAAAAAACGGAGGAATGTGAATGGGAAAACTTTCGCATCTTGCACCACGGGATGTTTTCGGATATTTTGAAGAATTGACACAGATACCGCACGGTTCTGGCGATATGGAAAAAATCAGCAGATTCTGCCTTGATTTTGCAGAGAAGTATGGTCTTGAAGCATACCGTGATGAGGCGGATAACGTGGTAATTAAAAAACCTGCATCGGAAGGATATGAAAACGCAGAAACCGTAATATTGCAGGGTCATCTTGATATGGTATGTCAGAAAACAGAGGACTCTGATATAGACTTTGCAAAAGACGGACTTGATGTTTTTACAGACGGTGATTTTATACACGCAAACGGCACGACTCTCGGGGCAGATAATGGTATAGCTGTAGCTATGATTATGGCTATCCTTGCTGATAAAACCTTGTCGCATCCATCTATTGAAGCGGTATTTACAACTGACGAAGAGATAGGTATGGTTGGTGCTTTGGCGCTTGATATGTCACGCCTTAACGGCAAAAAAATGATAAATATAGACTCGGAGGAGTCAGGTGTTGTTACGGTATCGTGTGCAGGCGGAAGTGATTTCTATGCTGTGATTCCGCTACAGCGTAAAAAATACACAGGTAAGAGTGTAACTCTCTCAATAAAGGGTCTTAAAGGCGGTCATTCGGGTGTTGAAATCAACAGCGGAAGAATGAATGCAAATATCCTTATGGGCAGGTTTTTGCGTCATCTCTCCAATGTGTGCAGATTCGATATTGTATCTGTTGACGGCGGTGATAAAGGTAACGCAATACCTGTGATGAGTAAAGCAGTGCTGGTTTCTGATGATACAGATATGCTGTTGTTTGAGGCAGAAAGCTATGCAAAGTCTTTAAAAAATGAGCTTAAATCACTTGAGCCGGATTTTTACTGCGAAACTGCAGTTTCGGATGAGCAGGAATTTGATGTGATTGAACCTCACATAAGAAAAAAGATTATCAACACTCTTGCTCTTGCGCCGAATGGTGTTATTCAGATGAGTGCAGAGATTGAAAACCTTGTGGAAACTTCACTCAATATGGGAGTTTTCAAAACCGGTAGCGACGAAATCAATATATTGTTTGCACTTCGCAGTAACAAAAAATCGGGACTGGAATTTCTTGAGGCAAGTCTTGGAGAGTTCTTTGAGACAATGGATTGCAAAACAAAAACAGGCGGACACTATCCGCCGTGGGAATATAAAAATGACTCAGTTTTAAGAGATTTGTTTGTCAATTTATATAAAGAAAAGACAGGGAAGGACGCAAGCGTTAAGGCTATTCACGCAGGACTTGAGTGTGGAGTTTTTGCATCGGCTATTCCGGAACTTGACTGTATTTCAGTAGGACCGGATATGTACGGAATCCATACCGTTGAAGAAAAACTCAGCATATCCGCTGTTACGGAACTTTATGAAATAATATGCAGAATGCTTAAAAACTTAAAATAATTTCTTGTTGCTTTTTTCGACATTCTATGTTATACTCTTTTAGATAAAAAGAAGTCACTTTTATAAAAAGTGACGGATAGGAGTATTATGAGTAATCAAAATAATTTCAAACCGTACATTCCGGCAGATAAGGTAACGCCGGAAATTACCGTAACATCTATTGTTATGGGTATAATTTTAGCTGTCGTATTTGGTGCAGCAAACGCATACCTAGGTCTGAGGGTAGGTATGACGGTTTCAGCATCAATTCCTGCGGCGGTTATATCAATGGGTGTAATCCGCATCATTATGCGTAAGAACTCAATACTTGAAAGTAACCTTGTTCAGACAATAGGTTCAGCCGGAGAATCACTGGCAGCAGGTGCTATTTTTACATTGCCTGCACTTTTCTTATGGGCAGCAGAGGGAAAGATGGATAAACCCGACATCCTCTCAATGACGTTGATTGCATTGCTTGGCGGACTTTTAGGTGTATTCTTTATGGTACCGCTCCGTAATGCCCTTATAGTAAAAGAACACGGCATTTTGCCATATCCTGAGGGAACGGCTTGTGCAGAGGTTCTTCTTGCAGGTGAAGAGGGCGGTGCAAACGCATCTACTGTATTTGCAGGTATGGGTTTTGCGGCACTTTTCAAATTCATAATTGACGGTCTTAAGCTTGTTGCAGGTGAAGTATCTGTACACGTAAAAGGTTTCGCAGGAGAAATCGGAACACAGATTTATCCCGCAGTTATGAGTGTTGGTTACATCTGTGGTGCAAGAATTTCTTCATATATGTTTGCAGGCGGTATTTTGAGCTGGCTTGTTATAATTCCGATGATTGTTCTGTTTGGTGAGAGTATAGTTCTTTATCCGGGTACGGAAACAATCGGTGCTATTTATGAAGCGGGCGGTGCGAGTGCTATATGGGGCACGTATATCCGCTATATAGGTGCCGGTGCATTGGCAGCAGGCGGTATTATAAGCCTTATAAAGTCATTGCCGTTAATAGTAAAGACATTCGGCGGTGCAATGAAGAGTATGTCAGGTGCAAAAGCGACATCGAATGAGCGTACAGCAAAGGACCTTAACCTGAAATTCGTACTCATTGCAATTGCAGTTCTGACACTCCTTGTATGGCTCGTTCCTGCAATACCGGTATCACTTATAGGTGCTGTTATAGTTGTTGTATTCGGTTTCTTCTTTGCGACCGTTTCTTCAAGAATGGTTGGTCTTGTGGGAAGCAGTAACAACCCCGTATCAGGTATGGCGATTGCAACACTTCTTATAACAACTCTTGTTTTAAAGGCAACAGGAATGAATGGTGCATTCGGTATGATGAGTGCAATTTCTATCGGTTCAATTATCTGTATCGTTTCTGCAATTGCAGGCGACACATCACAGGACCTCAAGACTGGCTTCCTGCT
Organism: Clostridia bacterium; assembly: GCA_017380475.1. Classification (GTDB taxonomy): domain Bacteria; phylum Bacillota; class Clostridia; order UBA1381; family UBA1381; genus Ornithomonoglobus. The sequence goes on along the minus strand of JAFODX010000010.1, from coordinate 60 downwards.
TGGTGCAACCCCGAAAAAACAGCAGATTGGTGAAATGATCGGTGTTGTTTCTGCTGCTCT
>JAFODX010000146.1 GCA_017380475.1 Clostridia bacterium | reverse complement strand
TCATTGGCAATATACTCTGGTGCAGATAAAAATAAAATATTAAAAAATCGTAAAGAGAGAGACGAGTTCTTTTCAGAATGCTAAAAGATGAGTTTGAACCTCCTTACAAAATATCATAGCACCCCTTGGGTGTTTGAACCCCCTCGGTAAATTCTATCAAAATATGCGTTCTCTTACAACAAAAAAGCAAGTCGTATGACTTGCTTTTTTGTTGGTGGGAGAAGATTGCTCATTTGAATCACCCGTTCGACAAGTGACACTCCAAATCTTTGATTTGGCAAGTGGAACTTATGCAGGGAGCACCGTAAGGTGCGAGTCGCAATCCACCCTATATATAAACAAAAGCACTGCCCACGCAGTGCTTTTATTCATATTGTAAGTCTTATTATATCTTCCATTATACGCTCTTTTGTATCAAGCATTCCGGGATAATCATAGTACGCACCTGCTATACCTGAGGTTTTGTCTTCAAATTCCTCATATGCCTTTAACACCGCAGCTTTCTTCTCCTCTGATGATTTGCCTGCTTCCCAGTTATCTATGAAAGCACAGTACTCAACAAAATTGAACCAGCGCAGTTTCTGTTCCTCATCGTACCTTGCCTTGTTCCAATCTTCAAATTCAAACGGAGTGTCAAAATCAGTTTCAGACAACTCTCCCATATCATAAAGGAATGTCTGCGCCATAATATGCTGTCCCTCATCTGTCGGATGAACACGGTCTTCTCTTATTACGTCACGTTCTTTAAGCATCGGTTGCATAACGGATTTAAAATCAACAACCGGACAGTTGTATTTATCTGCAAGACTACGAATAAACTCAATACATATATCAAGTCTTTCCTGTGTATCTTTCTTCTCAACCTGCTTTTCATTCACATCATCATACGGCGACGGAATACAGATAATCGGCTGTGCACCAAAAGCTATTATCTTTTTTATAACACTCTCGTAGCTCTCATTATAAATCTCAAGCGCTTTCTCTTTAAGTTCAGCCTCTGTCAGTCCCTCATACTTATCAGCGTAATATATATGGTCAACATCGTTAATACCGAATGACACAGTTACATAGTCAGGATTGAAAGAGAGGCAACGGCTGTAAAGGCATTTTTCAGCCATAAAAATTCTGCCGCCCGGAACGCCTATGTTATAGCACTTAACCTTATACTTTTTGCGAAGCTCCTGATACACCTCTGCCATCCATAAACCGTTTGCGGTGATACTGTCACCTAAAAAGCAAATCACATCTTTATCTTTAAACATTTTGTTCCACACCTTTCATTTAATAGACATATTATACCACAATAATAAATTTTGTCAATAATAAAAATAGTACTTGTCAAATATTTTTGGTTATGATATACTGATTGTAATAAATTTTAAGGAGCTACATATGAGAAGAGATATTTGTTACTTTTTCGCAGCAGATGTTCGGTCTGTGTATAATGCATACCTTTCTGCTGCTACCAACGCAAAATTCAGGCGTGATTGCGGTCAGGAACCTTATCACACGATTTCATTCGGGCTTAACTTTTCCGCAAAATATAATATGAACGGTGGTTCGTGCACAATTCATTTTATTCCGTACAGAGGCGGCACAGCTGTAGATTTGCGTTTTTCTATTGTGCAGTTGGGCGGTGCACGATATGAGAAATACGCAAAAGACCTGACCAATGACGCCGTAGCAGTTTCAGGTGTCGCAGCTCAGCAGTTCAGTCTGGACATTAACGAGTTCACTAATCCCCTGAACAAGGTTACACCTGATACCGTTACAAGTTCGGATAGTATTCCCGAACCCGAATTCATAAAAACCCCAACAGCTCCAAAAACAAATCTGAGAATGTCATCGTCAATGATGTCCTCCGCCACTGCATCAGGCTCGAAATTTTGCAGCAATTGCGGTAAATCACTTGCAGAAACCGATAGTTTCTGCACGGAGTGCGGAACTAAAATACAGAAGCAGAGCAACAGTTGCCCCGCTTGCGGTTCTGCAACCGCACCGGGTTCAAAATTCTGTGCAAACTGCGGAACTAAACTATAAAAAAAATCATTGCACAAGAGTGCAATGATTTTTTTGTTTTTAATACTTATCACGCTTTACATAAGATGTATGCAAAAGTCTGTGTGCACGGTGCTTACCCGGCTCGTCAAAGTACTCCTTATAGAGCATCTTGACAACGGGGCTTTCGTGCGACTTTCTGAGTTCCATCTTCTTGTCAGCATCGTAGAGTGCCTTTGAACGGAGTTTCTTAATGTCTGTATAGTTAAGAACGCTGTCGCTCTGAATCGGCTGACCGCCGCCATTGATACATCCGCCAGGACATGCCATAACCTCAATGAAGTCATACTTCTTCTTGCCGTCCTTTATGCTGTCAAGCACAGTTCTTGCGTTTGCAAGTCCTGAAACGATTGCAACCTTAAGCTCCTTACCGCCAAGTGTGTACTTAGCTTCCTTGATGCCTGCTGTACCACGCACTTCCTTGAACTCAAGCTTTTCATTCTTGCCGTCAAGAACATCTGCAGCTGTTCTTAAAGCCGCTTCCATAACACCGCCGGTTGCACCGAAGATTGCACCTGCGCCTGATGCGATTTCAAACGGATCGTCAAACTTCTCATCGTCAAGTTCTGTGAACTTGATACCTGCAGCCTTAATCATCTTTGCAAGCTCACGTGTTGTAAGAGATGCATCGACGTCATCAAATTCAAAAGTTCTCTCTTCTTCTCTTGTACACTCGAACTTCTTCGCTGTACACGGAATGATACTGATTACATACATATCACGGGGGTCTACGCCAATCTTCTGCGCATAGTATGACTTGAGAACTGCACCAAACATCTGCTGAGGTGACTTACATGTTGAAAGATTCGGAATGAAGTCCGGATAATAATGCTCAACGAACTTTATCCAGCCCGGACAACAGCTTGTGAACATCGGCATAGTGTCGTTGTTCTTTATACGCTCCAGAAGCTCTGTTGCTTCTTCAACTATTGTAAGGTCAGCGGTAACGTCCATATTGAACACACCGTCAACGCCAAGACGGCGGATTGCCGCAACCATCTTACCCTCAACGTTTGAACCGATAGGCATATCAAAGCTCTCGCCCAGTGTTGCACGGATTGACGGAGCAGTAAACACCATAACCTTCTTGTCAGGATTATTTATTGCTTCCCAAGCCTCTTTTACGTTACTCTTTTCTGTAAGTGCACCGACCGGACATGCAACTACACACTGTCCACAGCCTACACACGGTGCGTCAACAAGATCCTTTTCAAATGCACAGCCAACGTGTACATTGTAACCTCTTCCGATTTCACCGATTGCGCCTATACCCTGAACATTCTTACATACAGCAGTACAACGACGGCACATAATACACTTGTTATCGTCACGAACTATGTACGGTGATGATTCATCAATAGCATATTCTACTGTGTTCTTGCCAAACTTATCCTGATCAACGCCATAATCAAAAGCGAGTGTCTGAAGCTCACAGTTGTTACTGCGCTCGCAAGAAAGACACTTCTTGTTATGAGTTGAAAGAATAAGCTCCAATGTTGTTTTACGTGATTTACGAACTCTTTCGGTGTTTGTAAACACTTCCATACCCTCTTCAACCGGGTATACACAGGCAGCCACAAGACCGGGTCTGCCCTTTACTTCAACTACACATACACGGCATGAGCCTATGCAGTTTATATCTTTAAGGTAGCAAAGT
>JAFODX010000145.1 GCA_017380475.1 Clostridia bacterium | reverse complement strand
CATTCGATGAATTGATTGAATACGGCTCGGTAAAGAGGTAAAATGTTTCATAGATGAGTAATGTAACAAATTGAACGTTTTTAAGCGTTTTCATCATGAAAGGAGTGTTTTTTACTATGACAGAACAAAAAATTAAGCAGGATGCTATTTTCATTGGAAATAATATAAAAAATATCAGAAAACAAAAAAAGATAAAGCAAATAGATGTTGTCAGAAAAATGCAGTTGATGGGTGTTGATATAACGAGGGAATCGTATGTGAAAATAGAACGTGGAATTCAGCATATTTATGCCACACAGTTAAAAGCAATAAAAGAAATTCTTGATACTTCATACGATGAGTTGCTAAAATAGAATATGTATTGCGGAAAGCAAGGGATTTCCCCTTGTTTTTTTGTATAAAAATCGCCAAACCCCTTGACTTAACACACAAAATGTAGTATAATACCATTATATTTTATAATGGGTAGTGGTATGTAATCCTATCCGAACAGAAAGGAATGTAAACGCAAATGAAAAACAAAAGTATTGTCACTTTCTGTCTGTTGATAATTGTGGCTATATTGCTTAATCTTGTTGCATTCTTCGGACTTCCCGGAGTGTTTAGCGATAAGTTTGGCGGTATGTTCGATGCTGAAACAGGTATGAGACAGGGTATCGACCTTGCAGGCGGTTCTGTTATAACCTTTGAAGCACAGGCAGAAAATCCGACACAGGAACAGATGGAGGCAGTAAGAGCTGTCTACGAAACACGTCTTAACGGTGCAGGTTACACAGAGAGCCGTATATCCGTAAACGAAGGCGGTAAGGTAACAATCGAGATCCCCAACGGCGGAGCTCCCGCAAAAGAGGGCGAGAAATCAAACGGTACAACTGCTGCTGATACTGATGAGGCAGTTGAATTGCTTTCACAGGTAGCAAAGCTTACTTTCCGTGATGCTGACAACAATGTTGTATTAAACGGTGAAGATGTAAAGAGTGCCAAGAGCATTTACGGTCAGCCCAGCGAAAATTCGGCTCAGCAGTACTATGTACAGGTGAATTTCTCATCGGACGGTACAAAGAAGTTTGCTGAGGCAACAGGTAAAGCTGCAGCAGAAACAGAAGGCAGAAACATAATCCAGATTTGTATGGACGAGAATGTTGTATCAGCACCGTCTGTTGCACAGAGAATCGACAGTGACTCATGCGTAATCACAGGTAACTTTACTGCAGAGGCTGCATCAACTCTTGCAAACCAGATCAATTCAGGTAACCTTCCGTTTGAAATGAAGAAGATTACTCAGGAAACTGTAGGTGCAGAACTTGGTCAGGACGCACTTCCCAAGAGCTTGCTTGCTGCAGGTATCGGTATATTGCTTATAATGTTGTTTATGATTATAAGATACAGACTCCCGGGTGCTGTTGCTTGTATATCACTGCTTATATATGTAGGACTTATCTGTCTTGCTATAGGTGTATTCAGAGTAAACCTCAGCCTTTCGGGTATTGCAGGTATTGTGCTTTCAATCGGTATGGCGGTTGACGCAGACTGTATCATTTTCGAGCGTGTAAAGGAAGAACTTGCAATCGGCAAGAGCATCCGCGCATCAGTTGAATCAGGCTTCTCAAAGGCTTTATCAGCTATCGTTGACTCGAACATCACAACAATAATCACTTGTGTAGTTCTTTATATGTCAGGTATAGGCACAGTAACAGGTTTTGCAACAACACTTGGTATAGGCGTTATACTCTCAATGTTCACAGCTATTGTTATAACAAAGATTCTTATGAGAAACCTTGTTAATATGGGTGTGACAAACAAGAACTTGTTTTACAAGTCTAAAAAGGTAACGGGAGGTGCAGAAAATGAATAATACATTTGATTTTGCAAAGAACAAAGTAAAGTTGCTTCTGCTCCCGATTATTATTATTGTAGCAGGCGTAGTTATGTATTTTGTCCATGGTGGATTCAACTTTGACGTTGAGTTTATGGGCGGTATCAGAATGCAGGTTAATGTCGGCGAAAGCTTTAAGAATGCTGATGTTGAGAAGATAGTTGAAAAGGCAACAGGTCTTGATGCTATTGTTCAGGCAGGCTCAACAAGTGAAGTAGCTGTTATTAAGCTTCCTGCAAGCGAATCAACTCAGAAGGATGAGGCAAACAAGAACAAGGCATTTGATGCTTTGAAGGACGAGTACAAGCTTAAGGATGAGGCACTTATGAGTGCACAGTCAGCTGACCCGAGCTTCGGTAAAGAGGTACAGGGCAAGGCTGTTTCATTCACATTACTTGCTATACTCTTCATTTTGATATACATCATATTCCGTTTCGATTTCAAGAGCGGTGTTATGGCTATATTCGCACTCGTTATAAACGTATTGGTTATGGCGGCTGTTTACGCAATCACAAATATTGCAATCAATACAACATTTATTGCTGCAATGCTTACGGTTGTAGGATATTCAATCAACAACACGATTGTCATATTCGACCGTATCCGTGAAAACAAGAGACAGCGTAAACGTAACGAATCAATTTCAGAAATGACAAACAGAAGTATAAGAGAGACAATGGGACGTACAATCAACTCAACGATTACTACACTCATTACAATCGTTCTTATCTATATTCTCGGTGTTTCAACAATCAAGCAGTTTGCATTACCGCTTATAATCGGTATAATTGCAGGTGCATACACATCAATCTTTGTTGCAAGTACTTTCTGGGCATCATGGCAGGAAGCAGCAGCAGAAGCAAAGGCAGCAGCTGCAGCTGAAAAAAAGGGAAATAAAAAGAAATAATTTTAAATGCAGGGAATATCCCTGCATTTAAACTATGAGGTGAGATAATATGAAATATACTTATACTACACGTGGCACATGCTCAGTTCAGGTTGAATTTGAGATAAATGACGGAATTGTAAGCAATGTCAGATTTGTTCGTGGCTGTAACGGCAACACACAGGGCGTAGGCGCACTTTGTGAGGGTATGAAAGCAGACGAGGTTGTAAAGAGACTTGAGGGGATTGATTGTGGCGGACGCGGTACATCATGCCCCGATCAGCTTGCAAAAGCAATAAAGCACGCAATGCAAGGATAATTAAGTTCTAAAATGATAGATTCCTTCATATACTTTTAAGTATATGGAGGAATTTTTTGTGAGAAAATTTGTTTTTTTTATGATAATTGTGACGGGAGCAGTACTTTTTGCTGTTGCGTGTGCGAATCGTGACAATGTTCCGTCCCTTGAAACGGAACTTTATTTTGTGGATGCACGCCTGAATCGGTTACTGCCGTATACGGACACAATAATTGATGCACAACCGCAGGATATGGCGCAGGACGCACTTAATAAGCTTATAGCAGGACGTGACAACAATGAAAGTGTGCGCCGGATAATCCCAGACATAAAAGAAAGCCTGACAGTTCGTGTCAGGGATAATGTTGCATATGTGGACATATCATCAGACATTAAAAGTGAAATACTTTACAACCGTGATATTGAAAAACTGTTTATTTATCAGATTGTAAACAGTCTGACATCAAT
>JAFODX010000144.1 GCA_017380475.1 Clostridia bacterium | reverse complement strand
CTTTTGTGTAGGTGTATGATAGAATGTACACAGAAACCAACACAGGAGGAATATGATATGTTCTGGTTAAAAAAATTACGTGAATTTAAATCCGAAAACAACCTGACTTATAAACAAATTGCAGATAATACCGGAATCGCCTTGACGACTGTAGAAAAATTGTTTTCAGGAAGAACCAAAGACCCAAAACTGAATATGATAACAAAAATAGTTAATTCTTTAGGGCATACTCCTGCAGAACTTGTTTCAGAATATAACCCCGTTTTTTTTCTTTCTGATTCCGAAAAGGAATTAGTCTCCAAAACACGAAAACTTGATACAGAAGGAAAAAAGCGTATTGATGACACGTTAAAATCCGAACTTGAACGTATAGACGCACAGCTGTATATGGCACAACGAAGATACAGCCGTATATATTACGACTTCCCCGTTTCCGCAGGAACGGGTGAGTTCCTTGATAACCGGACCGCTGTTATTGCTGAACTTTCTGAAGAACCGCCAAAAGGTACAGACTATATTTTACGTATCGCCGGAGACAGTATGAAACCAATATACCATAGCGGAGATTATGTTTACGTTAACAGTTGCGAGACCGTCGATTACGGGCAGGTCGGTATATTTGTATCTCAGGGCAGCGTTTATATGAAAGAATATACACCCGCCGGGCTGAAGTCGTTCAATTCTGAATATAAACTTATCAAAGGCAGTTCCGATATCCGGTGTCTCGGCAAAGTTATAGGTAAATTAAGCGGAGAAATAGAAATACCGCACACCCTGTAGGTGTGCGGTATTTTTTAACCCATTGCTATATCAGACAATGTTATTTTTGATAAAACGTCTTCGTATATCTCTACTTTAACCTTTTCAGTCATATCTGAAAGTTTTTCTTCATCGTATATATCAAGCAACTTTTGTGTACTTACAAGCGTCTCTATATATTTATTGATATATCCGATGCTGGTTCCGTAAGTTTTCAGATACAGGCAGTATTTACGATAGCCTATTCCCGCAGAATACTGTGTTCTGTATCCCAGACATTCCCTTATATCCTGATCGGTGAGAGTTATCCCCTCTTTCTTGGCAAGGTCCATACAACGGTAAATATTGATGGTTGCTTTTGTTGCCTTAATAAGCTGTTCTGTCAAAACCTTCTGGTCTGATAAATCAGAACCTTCATCAAAATTTACAGTATAGAGAACATCACCAAGTGTGATTTCCACATCACCCGTTTTTGCTACAACATAATTGTATGCTTCCGGAATCTGTACAAATTCATAAAATCCTCTGTAAAGAACTGCCGCCGCCTGTGCACGTGTCAAAGTATCTTTACCTCTTATTGTTCCGTCATCAAATCCGTCAATTATGCCGTTTGCAACTGCTCCTGCTACATATATTGCATTTTTGTCCGATACTGTATCTGCATCTGTGAATTTTTCATTCAACAAGTCTTTTGACACATTCTCCGGATATCCTTTGCACTTTGAAATTGCAGTTGCTACAACCTCACGTGTTGCAGGAGCTTCCGGCATAAACTTATCGCCGTCTGCATCTATATAATCACTTACTGCATTTACATACCCAAAATACCACATATCCTCTTTTACGTCTGTGTACTTGTTTTCACCGTCATTTTCCGCTCCGGTTATTATTGCAAGCATCTTCGCAAACTCTGCACGTGTAACCGTCTTTTCAGGAAGATATGTGCCATCATCATAGCCGTCAATGATTTCAGATTTCATCATTTCGTTTATGTAATAATGTGCCCAGTGCTTATACTTCACATCAGAAAACGCTTTACGTTCAACCGAATCCATCTCCTTTTTTTCGATATCAAGACGGATTGTTCCGAAAAGTGTTTCCGGAGTTACTGTATCAGCTATTCCGTAATACTCAACCATTTCATCGTATTCCGTACCCCAATATGTTTCAAGAGGCATATTGTCGTACACTTCACACATAGTTGTAGTATCGGTTATGTCAATTGTAAGTCCGAACATTTCTTTGAATTCATCAACAGTAACATCAAGAGCTTTTACAACCGGCATCGCATAAGATTTTAGTTCTGCAGCACGTTCCGTTTCCCATGCAGGAATATCTTTGTTAATGAACATATAACCCTGATACTCTTCGTATGACATACCATTCGCATCTGCCGCCTCGCCGATAGAACGCTTTGTTGTATCGTAGCACTCTACATCATACGCCTGCACACTTACAGAACAAAGCATAACAGCAGTTGCTATAAGAGCGATTATTTTTTTCATAATTTATCCCTCCATTATCTTTTCGATATTGTCAAGTCCCTTTTTCGCATTCTCGTGCGGGATTGACTCCGATATAATCGGAATATCCATTCCTTTCTTCTTAAGCAAATCAAATATAAGCTTATAATTTAGCATACCCTCGCCCGGAAGTACCATTTTAACTTTTCCGTCTTCAATGACAAAGTCTTTTGCGTGGATTGCAACAATCTTCTTTCCCACAAGCTCAAACATCTCGGTTATCATCTTGTCCTGGTCTTTGTAATTATCTGCCGTTATATAGTTAACAGGGTCAAATATAGCTTTGATATTTTCTGAATCTATATCATTTATAAGTCTTGCAAGACGCTCGGGTGAATTTATAACAAATACGTGAACACCCTCAACCGCAACATTGACATCATACTTTTCAGCCTCTTCTACAAGCTCTTTTATGTTCTTTAAAACGTACTGATAAGCTTCTTCCGTATGGTTTAAGCTGTTACCGTCTGCATCTCTGTAGACACCTGTTTCTGTGCCTACTGCAAGCGGTTTTAAAATTGATGCATAATGTATCTTGTCCTTGAATTTTTCAAGCGACACCGCAAGCGTTTCAGGGTTTCTGTCTGACGGGTTTATGTAACTACTCAGAATTGACAGCTTCATACCGCCCAAATCATCTTTGATTTCATTTGCATATTCTTCACTGAATTTGCCAAGCGCAAAGCCTTCTTTGCTTAAGTCAAGTGCAAGCTGAATATATTCAAAACCAAACTCCCTTGCACAATCTGCAATATTTTTAAGACCTGTTGCAACAACGTCATGGCCTCTTATTGATCTTTTCATTATAGTTCTCCTTTATTTACCGCATTACTGCATTCTTAAAATACTGTGTAAAGTCACATTTACGATTCCCGTCAGAACCAAGCGAATATTGCATATCAAGCATTTCGTATTTTGCGCCTGCAAGGCTGTTGTACGGCAAAAGTTCAACCGGGCTGTCGCCCACAAGTTCCGAAATTGCTTTCAGATTTTCCTCGGTATCCGTTATATCCGGAATCAACGGAACACGGAACACATATTCCTTTCCGCTTTGTTTAAGATGCCTGATATTTTCAAGAATGTTATCGTTATATACGCCGGTATATTTTTTGTGCTGTTCTCTGTCGATAAGCTTTATATCCTGCATTATATAATCAAATTTATCAATTACTTTTTTATAAGTTTCCGAATCCGTATAACCGCTTGTCTGTATCGCTTTATGCATATCAGGCAAGGAG
>JAFODX010000143.1 GCA_017380475.1 Clostridia bacterium | reverse complement strand
TTTCAAAGATGCACTGCAAGCAGGTTTTCCTGCCGCACACCAGATATAATATACCGACATCATACGATTACAAGACTTGTTCGGATAAAGTGCATAATGTTCTACCATTCCGTTTTTCTTTGCCCACTGTGCAGCCATATAGAAGTAATCCGTGCCTCTTACATCTGCAAATTTAATTACTTCATTCTCTTTCAATATGGGGCTTCCTGCCGCACGCCAAAGGAACGTAAGAATTTGTGCTGTACTGCACTTATCATCAGGCGAGAAGGTTATTTCGCTTGTACCGTTTGTTACCTGCTTTTCGAGTGCCCACACAACCGGCTGATAGTAATATGCATCTGCCGCAACATCAATAAATTCGGTAGGAAGTGTCGTGCCTTCACGCACTTCTCCGGCAGCATCGATTGCCATATCATAAAATTCCGAATCAGAGAAATTATTCGAAACTGTACCGCCTGTTGTTTCAAAAATACCCTTGATATACATTCCACCACCTGCAACAACGCCAAGATTATCAACTATTTCAGCGTTGCCACTCATACGGAATCTTGCAGGTGCATTTTCTCTCTGGACATATACACCGCCGCCGAGCTGCGCTTTGTTTCCTGCAATGGTACCGCCTTGCATTACAAATTCCGAATCATACTGCATATACACACCGCCACCGGCAAGGTCTGCTTTATTGAGTGAAATCTGGCCGCCCTTCATCTGGAAGATAGACTTGTCATTTACCCATACACCGCCACCGTTAGCTTGTGCCTCTGTTGTAAGGTTAAGACCTACATAGCCAGGGTCAATTGCTTCATTAAGACTAATAAGTCCGCCTGTCATTGTAAAGGTGCTTTGTGTCCACACGCCTGCACCGTGCTGAGCAAAGTTTCTAATTATGTTTCCGCCTGTCATATAGAAATTTTTACCCTGATTCCATACACCACCGCCGCATTTGCCGGCAACATTTTCTGAAATTTCACCGCCCTGCATTTCTATATTACCGTTATCATTATTCCATACACCTGCACCATATGTTGCTTCGTTGTGATATATTCTTCCGCCATAGATAATCATTTGTGCATCACCGCTGTTTGCGTTCCAGAGACCGCCGCCGTAGGTAGCATCGTTGTAGCAGATTTCACCGCCGTACATATAGAAATTGTAGTTGTTCCAAAGTCCGCCACCATAGGCAGCACTGTTATTCCTAAGCTTTCCGCCGTACATAACCAAAGTACCGCCGTTATGGATACCTCCGCCCATTTGGTTTGAACCACCCGTTATTACACCTGTCTGCATTGCGGAGCAGTCGCAAAGACGGAGCTTGCCGCCTGAATTTATGTTAATTACACGATTGCCCTGTGGGTCATCAATAGCTGTTTTTTGAATTTTGTAGCCATTAAGACAGATTGTAAGCTCTTTATTACCGGGAACATTTAAGGTTTCGCTTCTTTTTACATCTCCTGTCAGATACACAAATGCTTTATTGTCGGTATATGAAATTTTACTCTTACCGTCCCAAGGCTGAAAGCTCTGCGCTGAATGGCTTTTGTGTTCTCCAAGAAGAATATTTCCACCACAGAAACAGTGATTCTGATGAGGCATACCCACATTTGCAAAGGTAAAATATATCGTTCCTTCGGTATCAGATTCACCCTTATATGAAAATCCTGCCTGCTTACCGTTTACCATAAAGTTATATTTATACCAGTCATCAATAAACATATTGAGGCTCGGCTTTACAGCAACATCGGCAATGAATTTATATGTTTCACCGTATTTGAAACAACCGTTTTCATCAAAAGTGCCTTCCCATTTTACGCTTGTGACATAGGTACTTGCACTGTTTGGTGTTTTAGCTACGTAGTCGGGCTTTTCGCCCACAACCGGTTCACGCAGGTTCTCAATGGAAATCATCTCTACGGGTGTTGCTTTCCCGTAGGTTGATGAGCCTTTAACTTGCTCGGTTCGTACAACAAACTGTATCACAGCCGCTTTGGAGTCTTTTGAGGAATCTTCTGTCTGAATTATTACCGGATCGCCGTTTACCGTGAATGTGTTATCGGAATTTTTTGCGTTGAAAACGCCTGCCGAGTCATCTGCCTTCAATACGATATAGGCAACATAGTCCTTGTGATCTGCAAAAAAGCCGTCTTCGTCGAATTCGCCATCCCATTGAATTTTCGCCACTGTAACACCCGATGCACCGGTAACTGTTCCGGTCTGTGTAGGTGCTTTACCAATTTCAGGAGGTGTAATGGTAATATGTGCCTCTTTGATTACATTCGCCGAGGTTACGGGATTTTCTACAGTTGTATCGGATTGTTGCGTTACAGTTTCGGGCACTTCAGAAAACTGCGGAATTTCTTCCTCGGTCTTGAAAGTATAGTAAACAACCGCTTGTGTGGTGTCTGCCGAAATATCTTTAAGCTTTGCAATGTTGCCGTTTACCTTTACAGTGTCCTTAACATACTTGATATACTTGGTGTCCTTGTGTTCATCCTTGAGCTTCACGGTAACATAAACAGTATACTCCGTGCCGCTTTTAAAGGAACCGTTTGCATCTAATTCGCCTTTCCATTCCACATTAACAACCTTTGTACTGGCAGTTGAGGGAACATATGCGTTGTAATCGGGTTTGTTGCCGACTTGCGGTACTTCAACCGTAACATTAAAAATGTTTACAGGCGATGATAAACAGGCTTGAGAAAATGAGAGATGAGCTGAATCTCACCATAGAAAAGCTGAAAGAGAGAACACGTGAAAAAGGCGGCGATATACAGGAAATCACAATTGAACCCCAGCATGTTTATTGCCGTACGTATAATGCGACCTCCATCGCCGACAAGACAAACCTTTTAAGAGATACGGCTCTTGAGGCAATGAAAAAGTATGAAACAGATACAAGAAAACGTCTGTATTTTACCGAGTATTCAGCGAATGCTCCGATGGATATTAACTATTGTGTTGCCATTCCCGATGGATGTGAGGGTGAATATGTCAAGATCATCCCCGAACTCAAAGCGATTTCATTCTTTCATCACGGAGCTTATGAGGAAATCCCTGAAATACGAAAAAGACTTATTACCTATGCGGAAGAAAATAATCTGAATCTGACGGGTTTGTTCCGCAACATTTACCTTGAAGGACCACCTCAGCATAAGGATAAAAGCAAATTTATCACACAGATTATTGCGATAATTGAATAAAAAGAATGAGCCTCTAAGGCTTTACTCTCCTTGGAGGCTTTAATTTTTACTCAATAATTCTTTTGCAAAACAAAATGAAATACTCGTCTGCATCTGCGATTTATACACTTAAAAATATAAATTAAACAAACAAGTATTGCATTTAAGTTTACAATTGAGGATTTGTGAGTGGCATGGGGAGAATGAAGGGAAATTGCATTCATTTTTGCAAAAACCGCAGGTTGCAGCGTGCCGGGGTCGGCACGCCCTACGTTTGGATGGTTGCTTTAAATATTGTAATTCCTGAAATTTC
>JAFODX010000142.1 GCA_017380475.1 Clostridia bacterium | reverse complement strand
GATAAGGATATTCTTCGGGGTATGCGACATATCCACAAATTCCAGCAGTTGCGTGTTATACCCTTTATACCACAGAATATTCGCCCGGATTGCATCCGTCATAAGTGCCGCTGTTCTTTCCTTTATTATTCCATAGCGAGTGAGGATTGACAGCTTGTCACTTTGCATCTGTGAATTAAGCTCGTGCTGACAGCACGGAACAGAAAAAATCAAGTCTGCTCCCCATTCTATTGCATTGTATAATGCAAAATCTGTTGCAGTGTCGCAGGCATGAAGCGTTATTACCATATCGGGTTTAACCGTACACTTATAGCCGTTTATGTCGCCTATTTTAAACTCAAGACCCGTATACCCGTATCGTTTTGCCGACTTGTTGCAGTTTTCGATAACATCAGCTTTAAGGTCAAGTCCCGTTATATTGGCTTTTATTCCCATAATCTCTGTCAGATAGTAATAGACAATAAACGTCAGATATGATTTTCCGCAACCAAAATCTATTATGTTTATTTCCTTATAGTCACGGTTTTTAATTTCATCATTTATAAGCTCTAAAAATCTGTTTATCTGACGGAATTTATCGTACATTGAGCGTACAACCTTACCCTCCGGCGTAAATATACCCATATCAACAAGCGGAGGTACAACAGTTCCCTCTTCAATAAGATACTGTTTCTTTCTGTTATGCTCTTTTTTTACGGGTGCATTTTCCGTTCTCTTGCGTTTATACGATACCTTGCCTTTTTTCGATACAAGCACTATATGCTCCGTATCCGCTGTCCATATATTAAACTGCAGAAAGTTCTCCGCTATATCCGTTAAAAACGCTCCAAGTCCGTCATTTTCAATATTTTTATGAAATGCCTGCTTATCGGTAAACTGCTCTGCAAAATAGCCTTTATCTGTTTTTGCTACAGTTGTTTTCTTATATTTCGCACCCGATACGGGTTTGCTCGCAGTGAGCTTTATAACGCCCTCACCGACAATGCTTTCTATAATACTTCGAAGCTCCATATTACCTCACGCAAATTTCGTCCATTATATCTTCCATCAATGACTCACCGATACCGCTTACAAGTGTAAGCTCTTCTATTGCCATAAACGCACCGTGCGTATCACGGTATTCAATTATACGTCCGGCAAGCTTTTCTCCGATGCCGTCAAGTTCATCGAGTTCTTCTTTTGTTGCCACATTTATGTCAAGTCTTCCCTCATTGTCATAATGTGAATCATATGTATCCTCAGGCAGTTCTGACGGTGTCGGGATGTCCTTTACCATAAACTCTTTCTTGTCACAACATTCTAAAAACAATCCTAACGCAAGTGCCGCAACTGCTACTGCAGAAAATGTTATTATTTTCATTTTCTTTGAAAGCTGTATTTTCATATCAGATTTCACCTTTCATTGTATCAAGAATTTTCAAATCCTCGTCCGTAAGCCATTCATTTTCAAGCATATCGGGACGTTTTTTAAGGGTTGTGAGAAGCGACTGCTCATGCTTCCACTTTTCAATCAACTCGTGATTACCCGAAAGTAAAACCTCCGGCACTTCCATATCATGCCATACTCTCGGCTTTGTATACTGCGGATGCTCCAAAAGTCCCTGAAAATGCGACTCGTTCTGGAATGAACCGTCATTTGAGAGTACGCCGGGGATAAGTCTTGCAACAGTATCAATAACCGCCATTGCCGGAATCTCACCGCCCGTCATGACAAAGTCGCCAAGTGATATTTCAGCATCGACTATCTCATCAAGTACACGCTGGTCAATTCCCTCATAGTGACCGCACAAAAGAATTATATGATTATGCTTTGAAAGCTCAATCGCCTTATCCTGATTAAAAACCGAACCCTGCGGTGACATAAAAATAGTGTACGGCTTATAATCAAGCCCCTCTGCAACCGACATATACGCCTGATAAATCGGCTCGGCACTCATAAGCATACCGCCACCGCCACTGTACGGCGTATCGTCAACCTTTCTGTGCTTGTCTGTTGAAAAGTCACGTATATCAATATAGTTAAGCTCTAAAAGTCCTGCCTTTTCAGCTCTGCCTATTATGGAGTTTCCTAAAACTGCACCAAACATTTCCGGAAACAGTGTTAATACATCAAACCTCATCGTCAAGTCCTTCCATTATATTGACCGTTACTTTTCCGCCTTTTATATCCACGTTCTTTACTACCTCATCAATCACCGGCAACAACAGGTTCTTTTTACCCTCACGCTTCACATCATAAATATCGCTTGCACCGGCATTGAATACATCGGCAATCTTACCGACAAACTCACCGTCCTCGGTGTATACTTCAAGACCGATAAGGTCTACAATATAGTAAACGCCCTCGGGCAGTTCGCCAAGCTCGTCACGCTCCGCGTAAAGAACACAGTTTTTAAACGGCAGAATTTCGTTTATGTCGTTATATTCTTTGAACTTCAATATAACGTTGTTTTTCTGATACTTAACACCGCTTATAGTGAGCTTTTTGTATTCGTTTTTGATTTTTATATATACAGAAGATATATACTCAAAATCCTCCGCAGAGTCTGTCCATGGTACTACCTTGACCTCGCCACGGAGTCCGTGAGTATTAACTATCTTGCCTATTTCAAGTAAATTTTCCATAACTGTTCCTTTCATGAAAAAAGTATAAAGGCTGTCCACACTTTTGTGCGGACAGCCTTTCTTCTCGGTTTGTAAATAAAGAATTACACGATATCGACCGATACTTTTTTGTTTTCTCGGCTTGCCGCAGCCTTAACAACAGTACGCAATGCTTTTGCAATACGTCCCTGCTTTCCGATTACTTTACCCATGTCGTTTTCAGCAACACGGAGTTCAAGAGTAATCGAGTTGTCGTCATTATTAACCTCGGTGATATTTACCATATCCGGGTTATCAACTAAAGCCTTGGCGATGATTTCTAATACTTCCTTCATCTAAACGCCCTCCATTAGTCGATAATATTGGATTTTTTAAGGAGTGCCTTTACAGTATCTGTAGGCTGAGCACCGTTTGCAATCCACTTCTTAGCGGCATCTGCGTCTATGTTGATAGTTGAAGGATTTGTCATCGGATCGTATGTTCCGATTTCATCGATAAACTTACCGTTTCTCGGTGATCTTGAATCTGCAACTATAACTCTGTAAAACGGAGCTTTCTTCGCACCCATTCTTCTCAATCTGATTTTAACTGCCATGTTTTTTCACCTCCCGTTAATCGTGTGTATATATAATAAATATAAAGCTTATGCTACTATATAAATTATCTCATTTTGCGTAAGCGGTTGAGCATCTTCTGCTGTTTTCCGCCTGTAAATTGTTTCATCATTTTCTGCATATCTTCAAACTGTTTCAGAAGCTGGTTAACGTCCTGAACACGTGTTCCGCTACCCTTTGCGATTCGGATTTTACGGTTAGCCGCAATTATTTTCGGGTTACGGCGTTCTTTGAGCGTCATCGACTGGATAATCGCTTCGATATGCACCATTCTTTTTGCATTTTCTTCTGTATCAACAGCATCAAGCATCTTTCTGTCAACACCCGGCAACATTCCGAGTATCTGTGAAAATGAACCCAGTTTTTTTATCTGTTTGAGCTGTGCTAAGAAGTCGTCAAGGTCAAACTGCTGTTTCCTTATCTTTGCTTCAAGTTCAGCGGCTGATTTCTCGTCAAACTCTGCCTGTGCCTTATCAACCAGTGAGAGTATGTCACCCATTCCGAGGATTCTTGATGCCATTCGGTCGGGGTGGAAAAGCTCTAAATCACCAAGCTTCTCGCCCACTGATGCGAATTTTATCGGCTTGCCCGTTACCTGCTTAACTGACAGTGCAGCACCACCTCGTGTGTCACCGTCAAGCTTTGAAAGAATAACGCCTGTTATTTCAAGCTGGTCATTGAATGTTTTTGCAACATTCACAGCATCCTGACCTGTCATTGAGTCGACAACGAGCAGGATTTCTGTCGGATCGGTTTCTGCCTTGATATTTGCAAGCTCGCCCATAAGCTCTTCGTCTATATGGAGTCGACCTGCGGTATCAAGGATTACCGGGTTATTGCCGTGTTGTATTGCATACTTTACCGCCTCTTTTGCAATTGTTACGGGGTCGGTATCAGTACCCATTGAGAATACCGGCTGATTTATCTGCTTACCCAAAACCTCAAGCTGTTTTACAGCCGCCGGACGGTAAACGTCACACGCTACCATAAGCGGGCGTCTGCTCTGTTTTGAAAGATGCAACGCAAGCTTTGCTGTTGCGGTTGTTTTACCTGCACCCTGAAGACCGCACATCATAATGACTGTCGGGGTTTTCTGCGAAAACTGAAGTGCAGATGCAGTTGAGCCTATCATTTCGGTAAGCTCGTCATTTACTATTTTAACAAGCTGTTGCGACGGAGTTAAGGACTCCAGCACTTCTGCACCGAGCGCCTTTTCCGAAACCTTGTTTATAAACTCTTTTACTATTTTAAAGTTTACGTCTGCCTCAAGAAGTGCCAGCTTTATTTCACGCATTGCTTCTTTGATGTCACTCTCTGTGAGCTTACCCTTGCCGCGAAGCTTTTTGAATACACCCTGCAGCTTATCGCCAAG
>JAFODX010000141.1 GCA_017380475.1 Clostridia bacterium | reverse complement strand
GTCTTACTCAGATTATTGAAAAGGAACGTCCGGATGCATTGTTGCCAAACCTTGGCGGTCAGTCAGGATTAAACCTTTGTTCTGAGCTTGCAAAAGAAGGTGTACTCGACAAGTACAATGTTCAGGTTATCGGCGTTCAGGTTGATGCTATTGACCGTGGTGAGGACCGAATAGAATTTAAAAAGACAATGGAGAGCCTTGGCATAGAAATGGCTCGAAGTGAAGTTGCATACACTGTTGACGAAGCTTTGGCAATTGCTGATAAGCTTGGTTATCCGGTTGTTTTGCGTCCGGCATATACAATGGGTGGCGCAGGCGGCGGTCTTGTGTACAATACAGAAGAATTAAAGACAGTTTGTGAAAGAGGTTTACAGGCAAGTCTTGTCGGTCAGGTTCTTGTTGAGGAGTCAATTCTTGGTTGGGAAGAACTTGAGGTTGAGGTCGTTCGTGACTCGCAGAACAATATGATAACTGTATGTTTCATTGAAAACATTGACCCGCTTGGCGTTCATACTGGTGACTCATTCTGTTCAGCTCCGATGATTACTATTCCGGAAGATGTGCAGAAGGAACTTCAGCGTCAGGCATATAAGATTGTTGAAGCAATTGAGGTTATCGGTGGTACAAACGTACAGTTCGGACGTAACCCGAAAGACGGTCGTATTATAGTAATAGAAATCAATCCGAGAACATCACGTTCATCGGCACTCGCATCAAAAGCTACAGGTTTCCCGATAGCATATGTATCGGCGATGCTTGCTGCAGGTCTTGACCTTTGTGATATTCCGTGCGGTAAATACGGTACACTTGACAAGTATTATCCGGACGGCGAATATATCGTAATCAAGTTTGCACGTTGGGCATTTGAAAAGTTCAAGGGTGCACAGGATAAGCTCGGCACACAGATGCGTGCTGTAGGCGAGGTTATGAGTATAGGTAAGACCTATAAAGAAGCATTCCAGAAAGCTATTCGTTCACTTGAAATAGGCAGATACGGTCTTGGCGGTGCAAAGGATTTTGCATCAAAGACAAAGGAAGAGCTTCTTGTTATGCTTAACAGTGCAAGCAGTGAGCGTCACTTTGTTATGTACGAAGCTATAAGAAAGGGCGCAACTGTTGAGGAAATTGAAGAGCTTACAAAAATCAAGCCGTATTTCATTGAACAGATGAAAGAGCTTGTTGAAGAGGAAGAAATGCTCAAGTCCTATAAGGGCACAGTTCCTCCGGCTGATGTTTTGAAAACTGCAAAGCAGGACGGTTTTGCTGACAGATACCTTAGCGGTATACTCGGCGTAACAGAAGAGGCAATCAGAAACGCACGCCTTGATGCAGGTATTACAGAAGCATGGGAAGGTGTACATGTAAGCAGTACAGAGGATTCTGCATACTACTATTCATCATATAATATTGAAGACAAGAGTCCTGTAAATACAGACAAGCCCAAGATTATGATTCTTGGTGGCGGTCCGAACAGAATCGGTCAGGGTATTGAGTTTGACTATTGTTGTGTTCATGCTGCAATGGCACTCAAAAAACTCGGATTTGAAACAATCATTGTTAACTGTAACCCTGAAACGGTTTCAACTGACTATGATACATCAGATAAATTGTACTTTGAGCCGTTGACTCTTGAAGATGTTCTTAGCATCCACGAAAAAGAAAAACCGGTTGGTGTCATTGCACAGTTCGGCGGTCAGACACCGCTTAACCTTGCGGCAGACCTCAAAAAGAACGGTGTAAACATTCTTGGTACAACTCCCGAAACAATCGACCTTGCAGAGGACAGAGATTTGTTCCGTGAAATGATGGACAAGCTTGAAATTCCTATGCCGGAATCGGGAATGGCGGTAAATGTAGACGAGGCTATTGAAATAGCTAACGAAATAGGTTATCCTGTTATGGTTCGTCCTTCATATGTATTGGGCGGACGTGGTATGGAAGTCGTTCACGACGAAGAAAGCCTGCGTATCTATATGAGCGCTGCGGTTGGTGTAACACCTGACAGACCTATTCTTATTGACAGATTCCTCGGTCACGCAACAGAGTGTGAAGCTGATGCTATAAGTGATGGTGTGAACGTATTTGTTCCTGCTGTTATGGAACATATTGAGCTTGCAGGTGTTCATTCAGGTGACTCTGCATGTATCCTGCCGTCAATGAATATATCACCGGAGCACGTTGCGACTATAAAGGATTACACAAAGAGACTTGCAAAAGAAATGAACGTTCGCGGTCTTATGAATATGCAGTATGCACTTGAGGACGGAAAGGTTTATGTGCTTGAGGCAAACCCGAGAGCGTCGAGAACAGTTCCGCTTGTATCAAAGGTATGTGACATACGTATGGTACCGCTTGCAACTGATATTATAACTGCACCACTTACAGGCAGACCGTCACCGGTTGAGAATCTTGCTGACAGACATATAGGATACTACGGTGTAAAAGAAGCCGTATTCCCGTTTAATATGTTCCAGGAAGTTGACCCGGTTCTCGGACCTGAAATGCGTTCAACAGGTGAAGTTCTTGGTATGGCTGAAGACTTTGGTGAGGCGTTCTCAAAGGCGCAGGAAGCTACACAGACAAAACTTCCGACAGGCGGTAAGGTGCTTATAAGTGTCAATGACCGTGACAAGGACGAGCTTGTAGAAGTAGCGAAAGGATTCATAGACTGCGGATTTGAAATTATAGCTACAAGAGGTTGTTGTGACTTTATGAAGGATAATGGTATTGAAGCTACTCCGGTTGCAAAGCTTGGTGAGGGAAGACCGAACGTACTTGATATTATCACAAACAATGAAGTCAGTATGGTTATAAATACTCCTAATGACAAAAAAGGTGTAACTGATGACAGTTATATCAGAAAAGCTATAATCAAAACACGTGTGCCGTATAT
>JAFODX010000140.1 GCA_017380475.1 Clostridia bacterium | reverse complement strand
TCGAACCCTGGACACCCTGATTAAGAGTCAGGTGCTCTACCAACTGAGCTAATCACGCATATTTTTTGTTGCTGTGTTCTCAACACGAATTATATGATACCATAATATTTTTCATTTGTCAACACTTTTTTCAAATTTTTTTACCTTTTGTCTGTTTTACACAATTTCGCCTTTTTATGTGGTCGTTTCCTTGACAAATGCATAAATATATTGTATTATTTTAGTATACAATGAGAAAGGTTTGACTTGATATGAAGTTTAATATATTAACAAAAATAGTATCCCTTGCCATGGGAACTGTTATACTGGCAACATCTTCCGCTTACGCCTGCACAGGTGTATATGTCGGAAAAGACGTTTCCGCCGATGGCTCGGTTATGATAGCCCGTACTGAGGATATTGCAAGTGCAAACAGTAAGCGGTTTATTGTTCATCCTGCAAGTGACCACGCAGAGGGCGAGTGCTATACAGATGCATACGGATTAAGCGTGCCGTATCCCCAACACACTTACCGCTACAGTGCAACACCTGCATCAAAGCACCGTGGCATCGGCAGTACACCGTACGGTGCAGCAGGCTTTAACGAGCTTGGCGTTGCCGCAACATCAACTATCACGGCATACCCCAACGAAAAGGCAATATCTGCCGACCCGTTCGTTGAAACAGGCTTACACGAGCTTTCAGCAAACGACTTAATCCTCTCACGTGCAACATCTGCACGTCACGGTATAGAGATAGTGGCTGAAATTGTCGATAAATACGGTTCAGGAGAGGGTAATATCATTATGACTGCCGACGAAACCGAGGCCTGGTATATGGAAATATACACGGGACATCAGTATGCGGCAATTAAACTCCCCGATGATATGGCGGCTGTTATTCCCAATGCGTATATGCTCGGCGAAATTGATGTGGATTCGCCCGATGTCATCATTTCGGAAAACCTTGTGAGTCTTGCAAAATCCAACAGATTTCTTGTTGAAACCAACGGCAGAATCAATCTCCGTAAGACATATTCAGAGAAAGAAAAAGACTCCAATTCAATCCGTATATGGGGCGGACAGCGTTTGCTGCACGGCACAATCGGCTCTGACCCCTACAAAACAGAACATAAACTTTTGTTCAAGCCGTCAAAGAAGATCACGGTTAAAGAGGTTATGGACGTTACACGTACACGGTACGAGAACACCAAATACTGCCTCGATATCCCGGGCAACAAATACATACGTGCAATTGCAACGGCACGTCAGGAAGAATGTCACATTCTTCAAATCCGTCCTGATTTACCGCAGGAAACTGCGTGCGTGATGTGGCTGTGTCTGGGAAATGCCGAGTTTGCACCGTATCTTCCGTACTACGCCTCTGCAATAACTGAAACACCGGTTATCTGCACGCTCGATGCTCCTGACTATAGCGAATATTCAATGTACTGGGCAAACCGTTCACTTTCGACAATAAGCGCAACTAACCGTACGCTTTACGGCAATAAAATCAAAGCATTTTACAGTGAGTATGAAAACGCACTGATAGAAAATATGTCCGTACTCGATGCGCAAATGGAAAAATCCATTACAAAATCGCATACGGCAAACATTCTGTGCAAAAATGTTGCATATGACGGGTTTAACAAGTCAAAGGCACTTTACGGAGAGCTTATCAAGTTCATTGCCCTTTACGAGGGTGAGGACGAAACGAAAGGGAATAAACTTCAGTTCGAGCTTAAGACAAAGCCCGAAATAGAACCGATTCCTTCATATTCCGTGTCGGGTCCTACAATAATTTCAAACTAAGAAACGGGGTGTTGCTTTTTGTGCAACATCCTGTGTTTTTTACACATACTATCTCAATGAGAAGGGAATGATGATGTTATGAAATACGCATTGGCTCTTGGCGGAGGCGGTACAAGAGGTGCTTTTGAGGTCGGGGTGTGGCATGCATTAAACGAGCTCGGAATAGAAATTGAAGCAATAACGGGAACGTCCATTGGTGCGGTGAACGGTGCAGTTTTTGCATCAGGTCTTGATGCTGATGACCTTTGGCTTAATATCCGTGCTACTGATATCGCAGAAATAAAGGGCAATAATCTGTTCTCGCCGATGTCGCTTTTCGGTGCGGTTAAAGACCTTACTTCAGGCGGTATTGATGCCTCGGCGTTCAAGGACTTTCTCGCACGGCATATAGATGAAAACAGCGTCCGCCAAAGCGGAATCGACTACGGTCTTTGTACCTACAGAACCGATACACGGAAAAGCGAAGAGCTGTTTATTGAGAATATCCCCGACGGAAAGTTGCTGGATTATATCTTTGCAAGTGCGTGTTTTCCGATGTTCAAGCCTGCAAAAATTGACGGAGTGGAATATTCCGATGGTGCTATGCGTAACAATCTTCCTGTTAATATGCTTATAGACCGCGGATATGATACCATTATCTGTGTTTCGGTAAAAGGTGTGGGTATGATAAAAAGCATCGACCAGTGCGGAGTCAATATTATAAACATAAACTGCCGTACGCCTGAGGTCGGGCTGATGGAGTTCGACAGAAAATCCATTTCAAAAAGTATCAAGAACGGATACTATGAATGTATGCGTGTGTTCGGAAAATACAGCGGTGATTACTACGCGATTACCCGTGATTCGTTTGACGGTGCGATTTTCACATACGGAAAGGATATTGTTTCGGGTGTTGAGGAAGCGGCACTTATGTGTGACATTGACCCCTATAAGGTGTATACATTTGATGAGCTTTACCGCTGCGTTCTCTCATCATATAAATCGTCACGTAAGCTTCGGTTTCTTGTCTATGCGATGCGCCGTCAATATAAGGGCAGAGGCATACTTGACTCTCTGGGCAAATATTTCCGTGCTGCAAACTCGATTGTATATCTTTCAAATCATATAATGTGAAAATTTACGCCAAAAAACAACAAAAAAGACTTGTTTTTTACCGCAAAACATTATATAATATAATTATATAAGTATACACAGAAGAAACAGGACTTTATGTTTTTTGAAAGGTTTAGGATGAAAAAGTTTTTTGTAGCAGTCATTGCACTTGTTTTGCTTACTGCCACCGCTTACGGTGTTGCATATTTTGTTATGCCGGTTAATTCAGCAGAGCTTTCACGATATACTCACAGTGTGAGCTTTGTCTGCGATAATGCATTCATTGTGCGTGACGAAACAGTTTATTATTCAGAATCAGACGGTGTTGTCCACAACGTTGCAACTGACGGCAGCAGAGTTGCTCAGGATGAAGTTATAAGTACTGTATATAACGGAGATATCAATACCGATACACTTAAACAGCTCAGTACCATTGATGCCAATATAGCACATCTGTCGTCAAACGGACACGACAGTGACCTGTATAAAAAGGATTCGGACTCAGCCGAAAGCCAGATTGCGGCAGAAATGGAAACTGTTATTGAAAACGGCAGGGCTAACAGCGTTGAAGATATCAGCGAAACAAAAAAGGATATTAACAACGCACGAAAAGGCACTGCTTCCTCAAAAACAGCTAAGATTGAAGCTCTTAATGCAGAGCGTAAACGTATCGAGAAGTCTATTACCGCAAAAGGGTCTGACATAGTGTCTGACCGTTCGGGAATATTTTCCTCTTATGTTGACGGACTTGAAACCGTACTAACAGCTGATAAGGCAGAAAAATTCACAACAACATATCTCAACGCTCTTGAGCCGAAAACGAGCGAGTACCTCAACGGTAAAACAATCGTTTCAGGCACACCTGTGTGCAAGGTTATGGATAACCACGTATGGTATATTATGGGTATCGCAGACGGCGACAATGCAAAACTCCTTACAGAGAACCCGAATATAACCGTGAGCTTTACAAACCTTACCGAAACAGATGTCAGGGGTGAGCTTTTCTATCTGGGCAATGCTGACGAAAACGGCGACTCGGTATTTATTATAAAAGTAAGCACCTATCTTGAGAGTGCATTCTCATACAGAACTGTAAGTGCAAAGATAATCTTTAAGGAATATTCAGGTTACAAAGTTCCTACAGATTCAATCCATATAGGAACCGAAATCAACGACTATTTCGTTTATGCACGAAAAGGCTCGGATTCATATAAATGCGATATTGATGTGCTTTATTCCGATACTGACAAAGGGTTCTCTATCATCAGTGCATCAGAGAGCGCCGAGAACAACATTGGTGCAATGGACAGAATAATTGTCGGCGAACGCTGATAAAAAGAAAGGCTGGGAAATTCAGTTGAGTCTTGAAAACAGATTGAACGATGTAATGGCTCGAATCAGGGCTGCGGCAGAAGAATGTGGCAGAAACCCCGATGATATCAAGCTTATAGCCGTTACAAAAACGTATCCGACAGACGCTATGAACGAGGCAATACGGTTAGGTGTTACGGACATTGGCGAGAACAAACCGCAGGAGGTCCGTGACAAGTTTGATAACGTGCTGCCTGTCAACTGGCATCTTATCGGGCATTTGCAGACCAATAAGGTTAAATACGTTATTGACCGCTGTTGTATGATTCACAGCGTTGATTCAATAAAGCTGATGCAGGAGATTGAACGACTTGCAGAAGCACACGATTGTCATGTGGACATTCTTATACAGGTTAATATTTCAGGCGAGGAATCGAAATCGGGAATTTCACCTGACGAGCTTCCGACACTTCTTAAGTATGCCGGAAATCTTAACCATACACACGTTAAAGGTCTTATGACAATTGCACCAAAAACAGAATTCGGAGACGTCTCGGAGCATTTCAGAAATATGAAAAAGCTTTTTGACAAAACTGCGAATGAAAACTACAAGAATGTCAGTATGTGCGAGCTTTCAATGGGTATGAGCGGCGATTTTGAAACTGCTGTTAAGTATGGTGCAACCATGGTTCGTGTTGGGAGTCTGATATTCGGACCAAGAAATTATAATTAACGAAGGGAAGTGTATGTATGTCATTTTTAGACAATGCAAGACGTGCGTTCGGTTCAAAGTCAGAGTATGATTATGAAGACCGTTACGAGGAAGATTATGAGGATTACGAGGAGGAGGATGACGAGCCTAAAAAGTCGTTCTTCTCATTCTTAGGCAGACGTGAAGAGAAAGAAGATGATTATGAGGAAAACTACGAGAGCGAGCAGAGACCGGCACGCAGTTATTCTTCTTCATATTCACGCAATACAACACCCAGAGAGAGATACAGCTCAGCCTACGCTTCAAAGCCGGCTGTTCCCCCTGCTCCGACCCGTTCAAGTCTTGCCGGAGTTGAGGTAACAGTTCATTACCCGACATCGCTTGATGATGCAACACGTATTATCCGTGAGGTAAAGACCAATAAGATTACTCTTATTGATGTTTCGGGAATTGCTACAGATAACGAGGCTCGCCGTGTTGTTGACTACATAGGCGGTGCGGCTTTCGGTATGGATTGTCCGTTTGAGAGACTTTGCCCGAGCATTTTCTGTATGGCTCCCGTCGGTGTTAAAATAGACGCAAAGAAGAACAAGTATTGATGAATACTGACGAAAAACTTCTGATTTCCAAAACGGAAGATTTGTTCAGGTTATGCGACAAATATTCGTCGGCACGGTTTTCCGATTTTCTCGACGGTGCTGAACTTGCAACGGTCGAGGACAAGGTTGTATTCCCGTTTGATTATAACGTTTTAGTCTATGGCGGATTCGGCGATGCTGAAAAAAAGATTATCGGCGTCTTTCCGCAATGGGAAGAACCCGACGTAAATGAGTTTCCTATTGTCTGCCTTAAGGTTGTAGGCGGATACACAAGAAAGCTTACTCACCGTGACTATCTCGGAACGGTGATGTCTCTGGGGATTGCTCCGCAGAAGCTTGGCGATATTGTGGTTTGCGATGATTTCGCATACGTGCTGTTGCACAGCGATGTTTCCGAATATGTCAGAGATAATCTGAATAAAATAGGTAATCAGGGCGTTAAAGTCGAAATCATAGACGACCTCGCAGAAATTCAGATTGAGCGTAAGTATAAAACTATCGGTGCTGTTTGTGCCGCACCAAGGCTTGATGCTGTGGTAGGTGCTGCGGCAAACATTTCACGTGCGCAGTCTGCAGCACTCATAAATGCAGGAAAAGTTAAGCTCAATCACCGTGAAACCGAAAAGGTTGCAGAAACCGTGAAAGAGGGCGACCTGCTCTCTATCCGTGGTTATGGCAGATTTCTTGTTCACAGCTTTGACGGTGAAACCAGAAAAATGCGTCTTCATATAACACTCAAACAATATATTTAGCACAGAATTTATGAAAGGATGTAGTTGTATATGTTAAAACCCGTTGATATTCAGAATCAGGAATTTGAGAAGAAGCTGAAAGGCTACGACTGCGATGCAGTTGACGATTTTCTTGACATCGTCATTCAGGACTATGACACTTTATGCAAGGAAAACGCAGCACTGCACGAGAAAATAGCTTTGCTGACTGAAACTGTTGACCGATATAAGGATATAGAAGAAACCATACAGCGTTCACTCGAAGTTGCACAGCAGTCAGCACAGGATATCAAGAATAACGCAACTATGGAGGCAGAAGCAATCGTTAACCGCGCAAAGCTTGACGCTACACGTCTTGCACGCCAGATTGATGATGAGCATATAAAGAAGCATCAGGAGATGCTTAAGGTTAAACAAGAGGTTGAAACTTACCGTGAAAGAATAAAGACGGTATGCGAAAATTTAGTAAAAGCAATAGATGAAATATAAAAAAGTCTGAATAAATCACCTGCCTTGTACTTCCGGACGCTCTCACGTACATGGAGTACAGACTCAAGCGTCCGTCAGCACAAATCCGGCAATTTATTCAAACTTTTAACACAGAAAGGATAAATGAAAAATGTTTAAAGAATTTAAAGAGTTTGCATTCAAGGGCAACGTAGTAGATATGGCTGTCGGCGTTATTATCGGTGGCGCTTTCGGAACAATCGTTAATTCACTTGTAAATGATATTGTTATGCCGATATTCGGCCACTTCACAGCAGGTATGGATTTCAAGAACCTTAAATGGGTTCTTTCCGAAGCTGTTATGAACGGTGAAACAGTGGTAAAGCCCGAAGCGGCTATTTGCTACGGCACATTCATCCAGAACATAATCAACTTCCTGATTATTGCATTCTCAATGTTTGCCGCAGTAAAGCTTATTTCAAAAGCACACAAGAAGAAGGAAGAAGAAATCAAAGAAGCTCCGGCTGCTCCTACAACCGAAGAACTTCTTACAGAAATTCGTGATTTGTTAAAGGATAAACAGTAATTACATAAAAAAGAGGTTTCAGCCGAAACCTCTTTTTGTTTGTCAGGACTGATGAGATTCGGATGCAGAACGGACAAAACGAAGAGGGTGTTGCTAAATGCAACACCCTCCTTGCCCGACGGCGTACACAGGTACGCCGAGCGGTGAGTTTTGTTTGTAGCAAAACGGTTTACCGTTCTGCGGTCTGCGCCGAATATCGCAGTCCTTATTTAATATCTTCGTTCGGAACTTCCTCACCCTCCATGGTGATGTTGATGTCCTTATACATACTCATACCTGTACCTGCAGGGATAAGCTTACCGATAATAACATTTTCCTTAAGTCCCATAAGCGGGTCAACCTTACCCTTGATAGCTGCATCTGTAAGAACCTTTGTTGTTTCCTGGAATGATGCTGCTGATAGGAATGACTCTGTTGCAAGTGACGCCTTTGTGATACCGAGAAGTACGGGTGAAGCTGTAGCTTCTGTGCCGCCCTTTGCAAGAGCTGCCTCGTTCTCGTCCTCAAATTCAAGACGGTCTGTCAATGAACCGATGAGGAGGTTTGTATCACCGATGTCCTCAATACGAACCTTACGGAGCATCTGACGTGTGATAACCTCAACGTGCTTGTCGTTGATGTCAACACCCTGCATACGGTATGTTCTCTGTACTTCACGGGAGATGTAAATCTGAACAGCGTCAGGACCATTGATTCTTAAGATATCGTTCGGGTTAACAGAACCTGCAGTGATTTCGCCACCCTTTGCTACTACATCGCCGTCACGGAGCTTGATAGTAGCACCGTACGGGATTGCGTATGTTCTGCTCTCGCCGTCCTCGTCGTTTGTGATTATAACTTCACGCTTCTGCTTTGAATCGTTAACCGTTACCTTACCTGCAATCTCACTGATGATAGCCACACCCTTAGGTCTACGTGCTTCGAACAATTCTTCGATACGCGGAAGACCCTGAGTGATATCGCTGCCTGATGCGACACCGCCGGCATGGAAGGTTCTCATTGTAAGCTGTGTACCCGGCTCACCGATTGACTGTGCGGCTATGATACCGACAGCTTCACCGATGTTTACGAGTGTACCTGTAGCAAGGTTCTTACCGTAACACTTAGCACATACACCAATCTTTGACTTACATGTAAGAACTGAACGGATTTTAACCTTTGAAATACCTGCTTTTACAATCTTGTCTGCCTGACGGAGACTTATCATTTCGCCTGCTCTTACGATAATATCGCCGGTTTCGGGGTTGGCAATGTCTTCCCACGAAATTCTACCCTCGATACGGTCGTACAACGGCTCGATGATTTCTTCACCGTCACGGATATCCTCGATTTCTGCGTACTTTGTAGTACCACAGTCGATTTCACGGACGATAACGTCCTGAGCAACGTCAACAAGACGTCTTGTGAGGTAACCTGAGTCGGCAGTACGGAGAGCTGTGTCTGTAAGACCCTTTCTCGCACCGTGTGATGATACGAAGTACTCAAGTACGTTCAGACCCTCACGGAAGTTAGCTCTGATAGGAATTTCGACTGTTCTACCCTGTGTATCCGCCATAAGACCACGCATAGCAGCAAGCTGACGAATCTGGTTGGTCGAACCACGGGCTCCTGAATCCGCCATCATGTAGATGGGGTTGAATTCACCAAGGTTTTCAAGCATGGCGTCTGTAACCTGTGAAGATGCATCTGCCCAGATTTTGATTACCTGCTCGTAACGCTCCTCGTCGTTCAACAAACCGAAACGGTATTTAGCAGTGATTGCCTCAACCTGCTTTTCTGCCTCGGCAAGGATTGCCGGCTTTGCTTCCGGAACGTTGATGTCCGAAACTGATACGGTCAAAGCACCGATTGTTGAATACTTATAACCTGTTGACTTAATGTTGTCAAGCATAACAGCTGTTACTGATACGCCGTGAACGTCTATACACTTACCGATGATATCACCGAGCTGTGATTTCTTAACTATGAAATCAACCTCGTAGTCAAGTGCTGTTTCAGGGTTGGTTCTGTCTACAAAACCAAGGTCCTGCGGAATGTTGTTGTTAAATATAATTCTTCCGGCTGTTGTATCAACAAGCTTTGTAACAACCTCGCCACCGATTTCCTTTGAAAGCTGTACGCTTATTCTCTCGTGGAGTGTTATTACGTGGTTTGTATATGCAAGCAATGCTTCCTCAGCCGAGAGGAACTTCTTCTGTGTAACCTTCTTTGCGATTGCAAGGAATGTCTGTACTGATAATGTAACCGACTTCTTCGCAATTTTAACTGTTATCGGGTTAACACCTGTTATCTTTGTTTCATTAAGCTGTACTTTCTTTATAGTAAGCACATACTCGAATGCACTCTGCCATGATGAGAATGTTTCGATTGCCTTTTCTTCATCTACAACTGCCGGTTTTTCGTCAGTTTCTGCGATGAGTGCTTCAAATGCCGCCTGCTTTGACGGGTCCTCTGAAATAATATCGAAAATCTCTTTGTAGTTTTCGCGTACTATTGTGAGGTAATATGAACCAAGAAGCATATCCTGTGACGGAACTGCTACCGGGTGACCGTCCTGCGGTTTTAAGAGGTTGTTTGCTGAAAGCATAAGGAATCTTGCCTCAGCCTGTGCCTCAGGTGAAAGCGGTACGTGAATAGCCATCTGGTCACCGTCGAAGTCGGCGTTGTACGCTGTACATACCAACGGATGAAGCTTAAGTGCACGACCCTCAACAAGACGCGGCTCAAATGCCTGGATACCCAGACGGTGAAGTGTAGGTGCTCGGTTAAGAAGTACCGGATGCTCTTTAATTACATCCTCAAGCACATCCCATACCTCAACACGTGTACGCTCTACCATTCTCTTTGCGCTCTTTATGTTATGCGCAATACCACGTGATACAAGCTCTTTCATTACAAACGGCTTGAACAGCTCGATTGCCATTTCCTTCGGAACACCGCACTGGTAAATCTTCATTTCAGGACCAACTACGATAACTGAACGTCCCGAATAGTCAACTCGCTTACCGAGAAGGTTCTGACGGAAACGTCCCTGCTTACCCTTAAGTAAGTCTGAAAGTGACTTAAGTGCTCTGTTACCCGGGCCTGTTACGGTTCTGCCGCGACGGCCGTTATTGATAAGTGCATCGACAGCCTCCTGAAGCATACGCTTTTCGTTACGGATAATAATATCCGGTGCGCCAAGCTCAAGAAGTCTCTTAAGTCTGTTGTTTCTGTTTATAACTCGTCTGTAAAGGTCGTTAAGGTCGCTTGTTGCGAAACGTCCGCCGTCAAGCTGAACCATCGGACGAAGATCCGGCGGAATAACCGGAACAACTGTCATAATCATCCATTCAGGACGGTTGCCTGATACTCTGAATGCCTCGACAATTTCAAGTCTCTTAATGATTCTTGCCTTCTTCTGACCCTGTGATTCTTCAAGCTCTGCCTTAAGGTTTTCTGCCAAAGCATCAACGTCTATCTTTTCAAGAAGCTCCTTTACAGCCTCTGCACCCATTCCTGCAGTGAAAGCATCGTTGCCGTACTTTTCAAGATATTCGTTATATTCCTTATCAGTAAGAACCTGACCTTCGAATATATCGTTGTTTACAAGGTCTGCATTTACACTTGTTACAATGTATGATGCAAAGTAAAGTACCTTTTCAAGCTGTCTGGGTGAGAGATCAAGCATAAGTCCGATTGATGAGGGCACACCCTTGAAGTACCAGATGTGCGAAACCGGAGTTGCAAGGTCGATATGACCCATTCTCTCACGGCGTACCTTTGCTTTTGTTACTTCAACGCCGCAACGCTCGCAGACTTTGCCCTTGTATCTTATCTTCTTGTACTTACCGCAGTGACATTCCCAGTCCTTTGTCGGTCCGAAAATCTTTTCGCAGTACAAGCCGTCCTTTTCAGGCTTCAAGGTACGGTAGTTTATTGTTTCAGGCTTGGTTACCTCGCCGTGTGACCATCCGAGAATGGTTTCGGGTGAGGCAAGCCCTATTTTAATTGCTTCAAAATTGTTAAATTCCAACATTTGAAATCCTCCATACTCTATCGTCAAATATCACTGTCGTCGTAGTCTTCGTCTGCATCATCGTCGCCGAAGTCGAAGCCGAAATCGTCATCGGCATCCTCAAGCAACATATTTGCATCGTCAAGATCTGACTCGTCAAGTGAATCTGTAATTCCGTCTGCCTCTTCCATTGTTCCCATGAGCTCTTCGTTGATTACATCGTCATCATCCTCAAATGATGCGTCAAGGTCAATCTCCTCCATGTCATGATCCAATATTCTGATATCAAGAGCCAGTGACTGAAGTTCCTTAACAAGAACCTTGAATGACTCAGGTACTCCGGATCTCGGAATGTTCTCGCCCTTAACGATTGATTCGTATGCCTTAACACGTCCCACGATATCGTCTGACTTAACAGTAAGGATTTCCTGGAGTGTGTATGCAGCACCGTATGCCTCAAGTGCCCAAACTTCCATCTCACCGAAACGCTGTCCGCCGAACTGTGCCTTACCACCGAGCGGCTGCTGAGTTACCAATGAGTACGGACCTGTTGAACGAGCGTGAATCTTATCGTCAACAAGGTGATGGAGTTTCAGATAGTACATGACACCGACTGTAACAGGGTTATCAAACTTTTCACCTGTACGTCCGTCATATACAACTGACTTAAATGTCTGATTAAGTCCTGCTTCTTCAAATGCTTCCTTGATGTCTGCATCCTGCGCACCGTCAAATACCGGTGTTGCAATCTTGATGAATCTGTCAGGACGTCTTGCATCATATGCCTCAAGGACTGCGTTACGGAAGGTTTCGCCTGAAATCTTTTCAAGCTCTTCACGTGTCTTAAGACTGAGGTTTCTGTATGCATAGCCAAGATGCATTTCAAGCACCTGACCGATATTCATACGTGACGGAACGCCCAGCGGGTTAAGCACGATCTGAAGCGGTGTACCGTCTTCAAGGAACGGCATATCCTCCTGCGGGAGAACACGGGATACGACACCCTTGTTACCGTGGCGGCCTGCCATCTTATCGCCGACAGAAATCTTACGCTTCTGTGCGATGTAACATACAACTGACTCGTTAACGCCTGCTGATACTTCGTCGCCGTTTTCTCTTGTGAATTTCTTTATGTCTACGATTATACCTGACTCACCGTGCGGTACACGAAGTGATGTATCTCTTACCTCACGTGCCTTTTCACCAAAGATTGCACGGAGAAGTCTTTCTTCTGCTGTAAGCTCTGTTTCACCCTTCGGTGTAACCTTACCTACAAGTATGTCACCTGCGTGAACCTCAGCACCGATTCTGATGATACCGTTTTCGTCAAGGTCCTTAAGTGCATCCTCTGAAACGTTGGGGATATCTCTTGTGATTTCTTCAGGTCCGAGCTTTGTATCTCTTGCTTCACATTCATATTCTTCCATATGGATTGATGTGAATGTGTCGTTCTTTACAAGCTCTTCGCTGATAAGAACAGCGTCCTCGTAGTTATAACCTTCCCAGGTCATAAATCCGATAAGGATGTTCTTACCAAGTGCGAGTTCACCGTTGTCCATTGCAGGACCGTCGACAATAATGTCACCACGTGATACTCTTTCGCCCTCTTTTACTATCGGACGCTGGTTTATACATGTGCTCTGGTTTGAACGCACGAACTTAATAAGCTTATGCTCGTGACGGATACCGCTGTCGCCAAGGATTACGATTCTGTCTGATGCAACCTTTTCAACTACACCGTCTTCCTTTGCAAGAACTGCTGAACCTGAGTCCTTTGCAACCTTATGCTCGATACCTGTACCGATAATCGGTGAGTCCGTTGTAAGAAGCGGAACTGCCTGACACTGCATGTTTGAACCCATGAGTGCACGGTTAGCGTCATCGTTTTCAAGGAACGGGATACATGCTGTAACAACTGATACAAGCTGACGCGGTGATACGTCCATGTAGTCTATTCTTGACGGCTCAACTTCAAGGATTTCTTCACGGTGACGTGCAGAAACACGCTTTGAAAGGAATGTTCCGTCCTCGCCGAGCGGTTCGTTCGCCTGTGCGATTGTGTAACCGTCCTCGACGTCTGCTGTCATATACTCGATTTCGTCTGTTACCTTACCGTCGATAACTTTACGGTACGGTGCTTCAACGAAGCCGTATTCGTTGATTCTTGCAAATGTTGCAAGTGATGTTATAAGACCGATGTTCGGACCTTCAGGAGTTTCTATCGGACACATTCTGCCGTAGTGTGAATAGTGAATGTCTCGAACTTCAAAGCCGGCTCTTTCTCTTGAAAGACCGCCCGGTCCCAATGCCGATATTCTTCTCTTGTGACGGAGCTCTGCCAACGGGTTGGGCTGGTCCATGAACTGTGAAAGCTGTGATGAACCGAAGAACTCGTTGATTGTTGCGATTATCGGACGGATGTTTATAAGTGATGACGGTGTGATTATTTCAAGCTCCTGTGTTGACATACGTTCACGAACTGTTCTTTCCATTCTTGAAAGACCGATTCTGAACTGGTTCTGCAAAAGCTCACCAACGCATCTTAAACGACGGTTACCGAGGTGGTCGATATCGTCAATTGCGCCTGTACCCTTTGCAAGGTTCAAGCAGTAGTTGATTGATGCGAACATATCCTCGATTGTGATATGCTTCGGGCTGAGTTCAGCCGCACGCACTTCAATCTGACGCTTGATTTCTTCAACGTCACCGTCTGCTTTTTCTATAATATCATTAAGGATTGAACGTCTTACCTTGTCAAGCTTTACGTTGAGCTCGTTTGTGTCGAAGTCAACATACTCATCAAGATAAACCATATCATTTGAGAATACTATAACGTGCTGTTCGTCGATTGTAAGCTCAACTCTGTTTACACCTGCACGGTCAATTTTCTCTGCCATTTCCTTTGAAACAGCCTCGCCTGCTGCTGCAAGAATTTCGCCTGTTCTGGGGTCAACAACATCAGCTGCAAGAGTATGGCCCTTTATACGGTCCTTAATCTGGAGCTTCAGGTTGTACTTATAACGTCCCACACGTGCAAGGTCATAACGCTTGGGGTCAAACAGCATATTTGTAATAAGTGACTCGGCGTTTTCTACGTTTAACGGCTCGCCCGGACGAAGCTTCTTATATATTTCAAGCAACGCCTCGTCTCTTGATGTGGACGGGTCCTTTTCAAGAGTAGCTTTTACCTTTTCGTCGTCACCGAACATTTCAAGAATCTGTCCGTTTGACTCAAGTCCCATTGCTCTTAAGAGGACCGTCATCGGGAGCTTTCTTGTTCTGTCAAGACGTACTGAGAAAACGTCATTTGAATCGGTTTCGTATTCAAGCCATGCACCTCTGTACGGGATAACTGTTGACTTGTATAACGGCTTACCGTTCTTATCACGCTCAAACTCGTAATAGATTCCGGGTGAACGAACCAACTGGCTGACTATAACACGCTCTGCACCGTTTATGATAAACGTGCCCTGCTCTGTCATAATCGGGAATTCACCCATAAAGATTTCCTGTTCTTTGATTTCGCCTGTTTCGTTGTTGATAAGTCTTACATTGACTCTTAAGGGAGCTGCGTACTTTACGTCACGCTCCTTACATTCTTCAACGCTGTACTTAACCTTATCCTCAATCTTATAGTCGTAGAACTCAAGAGAGAGTTTTTCGGCATGGTCTTTAATCGGAGAAATGTCCTGGAATACTTCCTTAAGACCTTCTTCGATGAACCACTTATAGGAATCCTTCTGGACTTCTATAAGGTTTGGCATGTCCAATGCCTCTTTGATTTTCGCATAGCTGAGTCGAATGTTTTTACCGGCTTTCTGTGCGTGTAACATTTTAGAAAATCACCTCGTCATTTAGTATCTCATTGCCCTTTGCCCTTTTTTCGACAAAATCGCACTGTTATGCGGTTTGTCGCCTCTGAAAACTTGCGTTCCCAAAAATGAGGGCAAACTTCTGATTTTATAATCATAACACAAATATTTTTTATTGTCAATACCAAATCCGGAAATTTTTGTAAAATTGCGAAAAAAATGCCCTTTTAAGAGCGTTTTAACCGTTTTTAAAGTTTGAATATCTTCTTAGGTTTTGAAAAAATTATAAGAATAAGGCGTGCAAATGGTCAAAAGTGTCGTTTTTTATGCGTCTGCTTCGGTAGGCGCATTTTTTATTTGTAGATAAATTGTATATCTGTTCTATGAATATTATAGATGCGTGAAGATAAAAAGAAAGGGGGTGTTATGCTATGAATAATGTGATTATGTCAACAAAAAACACTGCTACTACATATAAAAACACATGTATAGTGTTAGCGGTTGTATCAATTGTAATGGGAATAGTGGCTTTATGTTTTTATGGTTTTCTGTCCGAAAATTATGAAAGTAACGGCACTATTCTTCTGCTTCTCATTGGTCTGTATTTTGTGGTTGATGGAATAATAAAATTTTTAAAAAACTATATTAGCGGACAGACTTATTTTGATGTGTATGCAGACAGATTTATTGGAAAGGGTATGCAAAACTTCAGCCTATTAAGTTTTAATATCAAGTTTGAGGAAATAAACAATATTTCTATCGAAAAAGCATTTTGGATACATATCCATACAAGCGGTGGTACTTATAAGATTATGACAGATAAAAACACAGCAACAAAGGTGTTTAATTATTATATCGACTTAAAAAGTTGATATGTCATAGTGTTTAAACAAAGGCAGAGGTTATTTACCTCTGCCTTTTGCTATTTAAATTTCTGTACGAAATCTCAACGAAAAAACTATTCCACAGCAAATAAAGTTATAGCGATGCCGTCTAAAGGTTGACACATTTTAATTTTTGTGATAGAATATA